>NZ_DAMBUH010000031.1:0-28910 GCF_032053605.1 Tianweitania sp. | reverse complement strand
GCCGATGGCGGCTACGGTGATGCTGCCACTCTTGCCTCACTTGTCGAGGGGCTGGGTATCGAATCTCATATCCCAGTGTTCGAGAGGTCGGCCTGTCGTGAAGGGACTTTCGAGCGCGCGGACTTTGTTTCGATCACCAGGATGACAGCTACGTCTGCCCAGCAGGCAATCGCGTGCGCCCGCGCAACCGCAACTTCGCACAGCTCCGCTCACTCGCGAATTCCGACGGCTCCATCCGCTTTCGCGCCCGCCACCAGGACTGCAGCAACTGCAACCTTAAGGAACGCTGCACGCCCAACATGCCTTCCCGCAAGGTGACGCGCTCTATCATTAGTGCACGCGACATGGCCCGCGGTATCGCAGCTACCGATCCTTATGTTGTCTCGCGAAGACAGCGCAAGAAGGTGGAGATACTGTTCGCCCATTTCGAACGCATCCTCGGGCCGGGCCGATTGCGTCTCCGTGGACCAAACGGCGCCAAAGACGAGTTCCACCTCGCCGCAACCCGCCCAGAACCTGCGCAAGATGGCAAAGCTCATCCCGCTAACTGTCGAACAGGAGCGGCGTGAACGGAAGGATTGGGCGGCAGATAATCAGCGGCGTTTCCGCGCCGAGCACGATTTGAGTTTTCAACACAATCGGGGTCCATCCGGACGCTCAAGGGCTTGAGCTGCTAGCCGGTTTCGGTCGCCAGCATCTGCTTGACGATGTTGACGTTGTCGGGCTCGGGCGAATTGGCGACATCCCGAGCCTCCGACTTGTCGATCGTCCTTTGTCGATCACCGCCGAGAGGCCACTTTGCTCCATGTCGTGGAAGGCAAGCAGGCGGTTGTCGCGGTAGGTCCAAGCGTCGGTCTGCACACCCTGGAGAAGCAGCGCCGTCTTGATGACCGACCTGCGCCCTTTCGCTTTATCTTGGTAAGAAAGTTCCGCCTTTGCGCGTTCAATGACGGCCTTCTCGTCGATACCAAGTTCGGCAACCCAAACCGAAGGGGGAGACGGATCTTCTGTAGGTTGCTCGTTATCGACATAGGCGCAGCCACGCTGGAGTTGCTGTAGCTTATGAACGCGTCCACCTCACCGAGGATAAGCTCAAATTGTGCCAGCGCGCGCTCTCGGGCTGCTAGCCGCAAGCCCGCGACAAGCCCGAGAAGGCCGGTCAGGTCGATGATGTGTTTCTTGCAGTTAAAGGAGAACTGGTCGGTGAGTAGCGTGTCGACCGACGCTTGGCTATAGGAAGGCTGTTTCCTCGCTAGCATCAGGATGTTGAGCTCGTCGAAAGTGTTAAAATACGAGCGTTCCATGAACTGGCCGATCGTGAAGTTGACTTTGTCCAGGCTCGTTGTCGAAGTGACCTGGAACGACACGCGGTCATGGTCGTCGCCCAGGTCGATGCCAGGATAATTCTTCTGCTTCCGGTTTGGGTTGATGAGCCGCGGAAGGTTGTAGACCGATCGCAGGATGGGAATGGACGCATCTTCCAAGGCCAGGTTGATGTCGGTCCGGCCCTGAGACGTGGCCAACTCAACCTGCACTATGATACGGCTGACCACACCACGGAGCTCGTTTTCAACTTCCAATTGACGCATTCCCATCGTCCCCTCCAGTAGCGCTCATAGTAAACGATGGGAACGCATCGGGAACATTGCACGTGTGCCGGTCTGGTGCTTATGGACTTTTCCGCCAACTCCTTCCTTCCCGCCCGATCGGGTTCGGATCGTTCACAGGCAAGGCAGGATACAAACTCACTGCGTGGACAAGCTAAGGAAAGCCGTCATGACCGAGCGTACAATGCGGCGCTATACGAACTTGGCTTCGGTGCTCCACATCCTTGATAACCGTTGTCTCACGCTGCTCAGCCAGGAGACCTGGGACGATCGCAACGACACCTTCTTCATGTCGGAATACAGGCAGCTCAAAGGCGTGAAGACCGTTCTTGCCATCTGCACAGCGGATAGGGATGAGACCTATCACTGGCAAGTCTTCCTGCGAGGGGCGGACGACGTTTGCATCGAGTTCGACAGAGAGAGGTTATTGGCCGCAGCTTGATACTGCCGACGGCGTCGTTCACCGCTACTTGGACTACAAGCTGGTGACAAAAGCGAATACCATGCGCGACATCGATCTGGATATCCTGCCGTTCATGAAGCGGTGGCCTTACGGCGATCAAAGGAATATCGGGCGGTGTATGTGAATGCGGACTTTGAGGTACCCACTTTTGCGGTGGCGATCGGAATTCCTGCCATTAAGCGGATAACGCTTAAAGCATCGCCGGTGAACTGGAATCGGCGTTGGCATTTGTTTGGGATGCTGATTCACTCAGGTCGGAGGTGCCGATGTTATTTTCTTGATCGGATTGTCGCGTTTGTGGCCGGTGGGGCGTCCTGCCGCTCGGCAGCGCGGCGTTTTGGTGCGAGCTAGAGCTGCGCCTTGAAGCTGATGCAGCATAATGCGCGGCATAGCTCGTCGGCTCCTGTCGCCAGGGGCGGCGGCCGGGCGACGGCAAGCTCGACCGGCTCGAAGTCTTCCTGATCGGCACTGTGGATAGTGAGGCGGACATCACGATCCCCGAACTTGCCGAACGGCTGATGCGCGACACGCCATTCGGGCGACGCCGGCCATGCTGTCGCGCCTTCTGTGCCAGCGCGGCTTCACCAAAAAAATGCCCCTTTGGCGTTGGAATGCGAACGCGCCGACATTGCAGCAGCCCGGCAGGTTTGGAAGAGGTCCCGCCAGCCGCGGATACGTCGCCAGCCTGGTCGCCTCGTGTTAGTTGACGAGACCTCGGTGACAACGAAGATGACGCGCCTTCGCGGGCGCAGCCTAAAGGAGCAATGGCTCAAGGCCATGGCACCCTTCGGCCACTGGGGCACGCAGACCTTCATCGCCGCCCTGCCCTATGACGGCCTGACCGTCCCCTAGATCATCGACAAGGCAATGAACCGCGCCGCCTTCGAGACCTATGTCGAGACCCAATCGTCCGACGCTCAAGAAGGGGATGTCGTCATCCTCGACAATCTCGCCGTCCATAAGCGCAAAGGCCGCAACCTGCCTCAAGGAGAAGGGGGCATGGTTCCTCTTCTTGCCACCCTACAGCCCGGACCTGAACCCCATCGAGATGGCGTTCGCAAAGCTCAAGGCGCATCTGCGCAAGGCCGGCGCCCAATCCTTCGACGCCCTCCGGCCCGCCATCGACGAAATCTGCGACCTCTTCACTCCAACCGAATGCTGGAACTTCCTCAATGCCGCCGGGTACGCGTACGATTAAATGGACGAGGTTCTAGCAAGCCAGGTTTGCCTGCGTCAGCATCCTCTTCGTGCTTATGACGGTCTCAAAGATCTCTGCTCCCGAGAAACGATCCCGGTGCACCAGTCGATCATTCGATGGCGGTCGAACTCCACCTCTCGCAGAACATTTGTGGCAGAGATGAGCTATTCCTAGTTGTTAGCACGTCGCCGGTTCAAAGATCGCGGGATGGTTGCTTTCAGAGAACTTACGGCCTAAAGCGATGCACTCTGATCCCACCTTTTTGGACGAGCTAATGGGCAATGCTATTCATCCAACAGCCATAATTGAGGGAGCCGTCGAACTAGGCGACGGCAATGAAATTGGTCCCTATAGCGTTATCATTGGTCCGGTAAGGCTAGGTGATGACAATCTTGTCAGTCCTTTCGTGACCATAGGAACGCCCGGCCAAGACACAAAAAACCCTCGCTACGATTCGCGCGATAAATTAATTAGCATCGGCGACCGAAATATAATCCGGGAGCATACAACTATCCAAAAACCTGCTTATGAAAACGTGACGCAGGTTGGCGATGACGTTCACATCATGAGTCAAGTGCACGTGCCACATGATGCCCTTATTCAGGATGGAGTGGTGATCGCGCCAATGGTTGCTCTAGCCGGACTATGTCGAATACTTAAAGGTGCAAATATTGCGTTAGGCTCATCGGTCCATCAAAGAACCGTTGTAGGGCAGTATTCAATAGTAGGAATGGGCGCTGCTGCTATAAGGCATATTCGTCCCTTTAGCAAGTTCATACCTCGCTCGCCACCTATGGTAAATAGTTACGCGATTAAAAAATTTGGGTTTTCCGAGTACTCCGAGGAAATAGAGGCTTACGTTATAAACGGTTTAGAGCCGACATCACCAAGCCTTCGCTCCATTGTTGAGGAATTTTATGTTATGTGCGAAGACAGGAATAGAAATATATAATGTCCCAAATTGTTACCATCCCGCATGTTAATGATCGGCGAGGAAACCTTGGTTTTGTAGAGTTGGGTGCGCCGATCGATTTTTCGATTAAACGCGTTTACTACCTCTACGACGTTCCAGGCGGCGCTGAAAGGGGAGCCCACGCACACAGGGAGCTTCAGCAATTGATAGTGGCTGTCTCAGGGTCGTTTGAGGTCGAACTATATGATGGCTTTACACGGCGTTCTTTCCACTTGAATCGGGCCTACGAAGGCTTGCTGGTGCGGCCGGGGAGTTGGCGGGAGCTGCGTAATTTTAGCTCGGGTGCTGTTTGTCTGGTACTAGCATCAATGGAGTATGACGAGTCTGATTACATACGTGACATTAACGAATTTGAGCGGTTTGTGCGGCAATGAACATCCCCTTCCTTGACTTAGAAACTCTTCATCAAAGCATTCTTGAAGAGATGAAAGAAAAATTTGAAGAGGTGGTATCGAGTAACCAGCTAATCCTGGGTCCGGAGCTAGCCGCCTTTGAGAAGGAATTTGCGGAATATTGCGGCGTGTCTCATGCGGTGGGTGTAAGCGACGGATTGGAAGCGCTTATAATGCTGCTAGAGGCACATGGTATTGGAGAGGGGGATGAGGTAATAGTACCTTCCAATACTTTTATAGCAACATGGTTGGCTGTTACCGCGTGCAAAGCTATACCTGTACCTGTAGAACCGGACCTTGCTACTTACAATATAACGGCCGATACTGTTGCTAAGGCTATCACCACCAAAACGAAAGCCATTATCGCCGTTCATTTATTCGGCCAACCGGCCGATATCGAAAAATTGGAAGAGCTAGCAAACTCGACAGGTGTGCTCGTCTTCGAGGACGCCGCTCAAGCACATGGCGCAAAGACTCAGAGCGGTCGTACAGTTGGCAGTTTTGGAAGCGGCGCTGCTTTTAGCTTTTATCCAGGTAAGAACTTGGGCGCATTGGGCGACGGCGGTGCGATTACGACAAATTCTGCCGAGGTAGCAGACTTCGTAAGACGCCGTCGCAACTACGGCTCGATAGAGAAGTATGTTCATGAGATACCTGGCAGAAACAGTCGCCTAGATGAGCTTCAAGCAGCATTTTTGCGCGTTAAGCTGATGCGACTGAACGGCTGGAATGAGAGGCGTCGGTCGATAGCAGCATATTATCTGGACACTATCAATACAGACGAAGTCGTCCTACCGCAAAAGCCCATGGGACACGTGCCTGTTCATCATCTATTTGTTGTTTGTGCAAGGGAGCGAGATCGTCTCCAATCTTTCTTGCATGAGCGCGGGGTTGGAACTGGGGTTCACTATCCTGTCCCGCCGCATAAGCAGATGTGCTATAAGGAATATGCATCTATACATTTGCCGATAGCAGAACGTTTGTCTCAACAAATGTTGAGCATCCCTATCGGTCCGACTATGAGCGATGCTCAGGTTGCCTATGTGGCTGAGACGATCAACTCATTTAAGCCGTGATCGTCGGTGAGACGGGCTAAGGGATACTTGCCACAAATGGCAAAAAGAGAACACATCGCTCGGTATGTCGATTCAGACTACTACTTGGCGCGTTATCAGGACGTCAAGTCGGACGGAGGCGATCCGCGCCTTCACTTCATTAACTTCGGGTTGGATGAGGGAAGAGCGCCTAATCGGTATTTCGATCCCGCGGAGTATTCCTCTCGGTACAAAGATGTTCCGACGCATCAAGCAATGGAACACTGGATTGAATTTGGTACCTTCGAAAATCGGATCCCATGCGAATTGTTTGATGCCCACTGGTATCGCAGCGAATACTTGGCCGGAGCGACTGAGGCAGAGCCATTGCTGCATTTCCTGGAACAAGGAGAAGCTCAAGGGTTCAACCCGCACCCCGACTTTGATTCCGCGTTCTATCTGGAAAGTTTGTCTAAACTGAATCTATATACTGACCATCCGCTGCACCATTATTTAAGAGCAGGGTTAGACCGTGAAGTTAGCCCGAACCCAAACTTTGATGTTCATTGGTATATTACCCGCTATGCCGATGTTGCTGCCGCTAGATGCAATCCGTTGTTTCATTTTGTGCAGTACGGGGCTGTAGAGAACAGACTACCAAACCCGTTTGCAGATGAACAACAGGTATCCACGTCTCTTCGCGGGCGAGATCTTAAGTTTTCGCCCCATCACCGCCGTATTTTAGGGCCGTGGGAAAGTCGTCAAGGCGCGTTTGTCGGTAACTTATATCCTTTAGAACCATCACGCGGAAGGTCTCCTCAGCGATCGGTTTACGGCGGGAAGGTCATTAATTATAGAAACGTTGAATTGGTGGCTGGAACAAGGATACTTATAGACCCAAATATAGGTATACTATCTGATGAGTGGTTCGATACCGCATTAGACGTGACGATAACCCAGAAATATCGCCAAACTTGGTCTACGGACGATCAACGTATAGCGCTCGGCTACAAGTTGAAGAACAATTCCGTCATCAGGTCGGGGGTGCACCTCATGGCCGAAGCAGACTATAACTATTTTCATTTTGTAGCTGAGGTGCTTTGTAGGGCGATCAATGTCGTGGGAATGCCCGAAGATTTACCGGCCCTGCTGTCGGCAAATCTGCCCGCCAGTTACTACGATGCTATAGATTGTTTGTTTCAGGGTCGTCGAGCCATAGAGAAGCTGGAGAGGGGCGTTCTTTATGCGGTAGAAAACTTAGACTATGTCTCGGACACGGCCAGGATACTCGATATATATAGTCGGAAAGCCGAAGCTTGGGAATTTACGCTCGATTTCGAACAGCTAAAGACCGTCAAAAGAACCGTCGAAAATTGTCTTAGCTTGAACGCTGACAAGTCCGGCGGTCGCAAACTTTACGTGCGTCGGCGATCTGGTAACCGTAGAATCTTGAATGAAGATGAAATTATCCACTCGATGATCAAGTCTGGCTTTGAGGTTATTCAACCAGAGGACTTCACTTTTCGAGATCAGGTAGCTTTGTTTCATAATGCGGATCTGGTGGTTGGCGCTACAGGTGCAGCGTTGACCAATTTGCTTTGGTGCCGTCCTTCAACTCGGGCTGTTGTACTTTATTCCGACAGCCAACATCATCAGCTCAACCTTTGGAACCTAATCACTAAGCCTGCCGGCTTCGAGGTGGAAATCATGTTCGGTCCACGTTCCGGTAGAGTTGAAGGCATGTATTCGGTTCACGACGATTTCCGCATTGATGTGCCTGCGTTGGTTGATAGGATAGGCTAGATGATCAATGTGTCTCTGGTCATTACAAGCTTCAATCATCGACCATATCTGGAGCGATTACTTCCAAAGCTCGGTGAACTTGCACGAGCTGGGCACCAAATAATAGTAACGGACGATGCATCTACCGATGGCTCTGTCGAGCTGTTGAGGGCCAATGCCGATGCTGATATGACCTTTAGGTTGTCCACCGTCCGTGAAGGAGTTAGCGCAGCAACTAATGCCGGTCTAGCGCTAGCCACCAATGATTATGTTGCGCTCTTAGCTTCCGATGATGACCTCTTGCCCGGTGGATTTGACATTGCATTAGCAGAGCTTAAGAGAACAAATGCCGACCTTGTGTTTTGCAGGCCAGAATTAATCAATGATGACGGTGTTTCGCTGCGATCAGATATATTTCCCGCGTTTAATCGTACGGACTCTGACGCATTTAATGAGGATCCATTGTCATACTTAATTAGCAGAGGCAACGTCATCTGCGCCTCGACAACGTTTGGTTATCGCGACGTTTTCAAGCAGACAGGTATGTTTAATGAATCCTTACTGCAGTTACAGGACTATGAATATTGGATTAGGGCCGCTGTCACGGGGTTTAATCTATTAATATCATCGTCATGCTGGGCACAATATCGCGTTCACGAGAATAACTTGTCTCGCTCAAGTAATAATAAACGTATGCAGCTAGAACGGAGAAGTATTGCGCGATCTCTGTATCGTAACAAGGGTGCCATTAACATTATTAGAAAGAAACTTGCGTCGTACTTTCCCATTGTGAATACGCAGGACATTGATTCAAGGGTTTTGCTAGCTTGGCTGCTTCTTCAGCACGTGGATCCGATCCTTAGATCTGAAGGGGTAATGCTGGCTTACGAATGTCTGGCGGACAACTCTCATTGCTTTGAACTGTTTGGACTCAGTAAATTGCAGATCTGGGAGATTGCCAATGCCGATGCGTAACGTTCGCGGCAAGGCGCGGGTAGCGTTTCTATTCGATGATGTTTATACGAATACCGCTAGATCGACTATTGATCGGATGACTGTAGACCAGTCGTTTTGCGTTACTGCTCTGGTTTGCGACCGGACTGATCTCGAAGGTAATATTGTACTGGCGGCAGAAGAGATAAAGTCAATAATCTGCTCAGAACATCCAGCATGGTCGGTGCATCAAGTCAATAGTTTTGATGAGATCCAGTTGGATTATATTTTTTACCTGTCTCCCTATGACGAGTATCGTCCAGAGTTACTGAGGTCCATCGAGGCTGCGCGTCGTTACAAAGTCTTATGCATCTCGTATGGCGTTTCGCTTTTAAAATGGTCTCGTGAGCTGGAGTATCTCTGTTACAATCCGTTTTACGCAAACTGTAGGGCGGTGTTTGTTGAGTCTCAGCATCTCTTTCCTGGTGCCCGAAAATTTGTGCCGGTTGGTATAACAAAGCTTGAAGAATATACATCGGACATTGATCGAACTCCTCAGCCTGGTCCGATGGTTATCGCGTGGCGACCGCGTTGGTCGGAGGCTTCAAGCTCGCTATCCACTCAGATCGACGTGGTCGAGCAAATTCTTGAGGAAGATTGTTCAGCTTCAGTATACCTGATCCGTCACCCATTGTTCTTAAGGCAGCTGCAGCTGGCCAATCAGACTGATATTGTTGCACGGATCGAAAAACTTGAAAGTAGAAGCCGTTTTTTTGTTGAGGCGGGCCGCGATTACGTTAAGAGATTAATCCATTGCAACGTCTACCTTGGTGGCCTGTCGTCGTCCGTGGCGGAATTTATGTGGAGCGGGGGGCGGGTGTATATTGTAGGTTCTGCTATAAACATTAATAAGCTTGGCTCAGAACTGCTGGGTCTGGTAAGATTCATCCCGCCGGGGGCCTCCGCGGGCTCAATCATATCGCAGATAGTTAGTGATAGTAATGAACTTGGGAATAGCAGTGCGTTCGAATTGCCCGCTTACGACAGGTTGTTTCCTGACTGGGAGATCCGGCCGTCTGCTCGCATTCTGGACTATCTAAGGAGTGATATAGACTTTTCTAATTCAATAAGGTTAAGACGTCGGAAACTGGATACCGCCCGTAAGGTTGTAGCTACCGCGGTTAGGCGACTTTCCCGTCTTTTAGCAGTTCGACGCGGTAAACTAGGGTAAGGCAGGGTGAGGGCTGCTGCTGGTATCGGCGACACGAAGGCAAGATATTGTTAAAGGTATGAGATGTTAGACGGGGTATAAGCGTCTGCAGGCATCGAACAGGATCTTGTTGGCTCGAAGGATGTAAGCACGTACAGGCAAGACGAGGATGTAGCTTGGGCTAAAGTGCGCCACCTGCGGCATGGTTTGAACACCCTCGTTGATCGCCAAACGCTCGCCTGGGTCGAAGTGGAACGCTTCGGCCGAGATAGAAATGAGCGGAACGAAGGTGCCGACGCGCTTGTCTGCTGCTACCGATCATACCCGAGTGAACTGTTCGCAGGTGAAGGTGGCGAACCGGCTATAAGAGCCTTGTATCCGAGACACTTCAGATTCGCACCCAGCTGCTTAATGGTGCGCTTCTGTTTGCGCGATGGTCCCATCTCCCGCCCGAACAAGGCGGAGCCCTTTTGCAAACAAGCTTGCTTGATCGCTACCGCATATTGTTCGTCGGCCAAATTCGTCCTATCGCAGGTACTTGCGCGCAGAAGCTAGAGCCTGCCCCCTGCGCTGATTTCATGTATAAATACCTGATCAAAAAGGCTAGCGCTGATAAACCTCCTCTACGCCATGTCCAGCGGTCCATCATGCTCCGGTCTTTAAAGCCTATAGTTCAACAGCAGTTGCAGCCGAGCGAAACGTTCGGACGATTAATGTTGAGCGACCTACCTATCGGAAAAGCGCTAGCCTGGCGGCTTTGTGTACCGCCAATGGGGGTTGATCCAAGGCTTGAGCTTGAGCGCACCAAACTTTATCGCAGGTTTGGCATCTCAGTGAAACATAAGCATGCGCCAAGGCGTAGACCATGCCATAAGCCTTTACGTCCCGTCCGGGAGCGTTGAAGTGATCACCTCCATGCAGCGAGGTCGCCGCTGATAAGTGGCCTACGCACGCGGCATCGCTCGCTCCACCTATTTGCATTGAAGCGCTGACTGCTTGAGGTTGGCCATGCTGCTGTAGACGCCGATTAAGATGTGGTGACTGCTTCCCAGAATCGTGAATCAAAGAAGCTCCTACGCGCCTTGAACGCACGCTGAGCAAGAATAAGATGGAATCCTGAATACTCAAGGATCCACTTATCTGGCGCGCTTAACCACGCGATCATCGCAGATGTCTTCGCCGAGTAATCCAAATGACGGAATGTGGAAGGAGCACGTGACGTGTTCCTCTAGGAGGTTATCATGCGCCTCAACCGATGGCGGCGCTATGAGTCATCCTCCAAGCAGCTACCTGGAAATGGTTTGAAGGTTGGGATCGAAATCTACCGGATCATCAAACGCAAGTGTCTTTTACTGCGATCAAAAAGTCAAATCTAGGACTATTCTCTTATAGGCTTCACCTGAATAGAAAACGCTGTATGGCTAAACTTTGCCATCATCCATATGAAGACATGAAGTATCAAGGCTAGATATGAAAAAATCTATCCTTCAAGTTCGCAATCAGAAAAGTATATTTCTTTACCTGATGCAGTCGGAGCGTCGTTGCCTTCAAAGATGCTCTTGTAATTCACAGGATCATAATGGCTCATTAACGTGATTGCGAACTGACGCGGCGGGATGTTCAGCGCATCTGCCCATTGGCCGAGCTGCCCGGGAGGCACGCGCGCATACTCAACTTGCGATACAAATGAGTAGCAACGCATCCCTAAAGCCTTGGAGAGTTCGCCTTGGGACAAACCAGCGGCCTCTCGTAGGCGCTGCAACCACTTTCCGGTCTGCTTTCGAAGCTTCAAGGCCTCCCCCGAGGCCACCTCTTTCTGAGGGTGGGTACACAACTTACTTACTCGCTCGGCAGCAAGGGTTTTCCGTGCAAGTTTTTTTTGATTATCATGGGCCTGCTTCCGAAGTCGGGACTGATCTCGCCGATTGAGAAGGCCACCGAATAGCCCTCGCGCGCTGTTACCAAAAACGTATGCTGAAGCTCGGCATGGTGACCCGGCAGATCCATGATCCGGCTTGTTTCAACAAGTCCAATAGAAGCTCACCTTCGTACTCCACCATCGTCATGCCGGACGAGGCTCGACGCGACGGTCTGCACTGCTCACAACGCTTGCTCTGCGCTCACAGAGTCGACCATTAACATCGAGGCAATGATGATCGCGATCTGAATTACGTGGTAACTCGCTTCAAGCTCGCTTCCTGTTTGCGCCGGCGCCGCGACAAGGCAGGAACACGCTAAGCGCATTAGCCATCAAGGAAGTGCCAATCTCGCGCCTGGCCTTCGTCACTTGCAAATGCAAGTTATAAACATTCTAAGCTACTGTTCAAATCCGAATTTCTGCCCTGCCAAAGCTAGGTGGCGCGACTCGGGAGTAGCGACCTTTTGTGAACGGCAGCGCGCCAGACAATCGCGCATCAGCCAGTGGCGTGTTCGACCTGACACGAAAAGCAAGACCGTGCTGGCATGCACCTACAGCGGACGGGTGAGCACGGAGCCTGATCTCGACGTTGGCGGTTCTGGTCGCAGGCCATGTCCTCATGGCGATTATACCACACAAGCGCTTTCACGCGCCTGCGATCAAACGCATGGTCGGCGCAGTGGGAAGTCGACAGCTCGTTTACGCTGACGAACTTGGTAGGACAAGGACAGGCAGCTTTTAGCTTTCCTGCGTCAGTCAGTCGTGGGTCGGTGGATCTGACAATGTGCGCTTCACGGCTTCACGCCACCCTTTGATTGCTTTTAGCCGCTCGCCGTCTCCCATGGTCGGCTGGAACCGCCGTTCCAGCGCCCAGCTATCTGCAAATCCCGTTTCTTGTGGCCATAGGCCAGATCGGCTGCCGGCCAGCCAGGCTGCACCGAGCGCGGTGGTTTCCAGAATGCGCGGACGATCGACGGGCGCATCCAGGATGTCGGCGAGCCGCTGCATGGTCCAATCGGAAGCTACCATGCCGCCGTCGACGCGCAGCACAGTGTTTGTTCCGCTGGACTTCCAGTCCTTGTGCATCGCATCGAGCAAATCGCTGGTTTGGAACGCGACGGATTCGAGCGTGGCCCGTGCGAACTCGGCCGGACCGGTGTTGCGGGTGAGCCCATAGATCGCCCCCCGTGCGTCCGCATCCCAGTGCGGCGCACCGAGGCCGACGAAGGCGGGGACGAAATAGATTGTCTGGGTCGGGTCTGCCTGTTCGGCAAGTTCCCCGGCGTCGGCTGCCTTCGAGATCATCCGGGCGCCATCGCGCAGCCATTGCACTGCCGCGCCCGCGATGAAGATCGAGCCCTCAAGGGCATAGGTGGTTTCACCGTTCAGCCGGTAGGCGATGGTGGTGAGGAGCCGGTTCTCCGATCGCACGATCTCCTTGCCTGTGTTCAGGACGGCGAAGCAGCCAGTGCCGTAGGTCGACTTGATCATACCCGGCTCGAAGCATGCCTGCCCGATTGTAGCCGCCTGCTGATCGCCGGCGACGCCGAGGATCGGTATTTCCACCCCAAACAGCGACCTGTCGGTGAAGCCATAGTCGGCGGCGCAATCATGCACCTGAGGAAGCAGCGAAGCCGGAATCCTCAGAATGTCGAGCAGTTCCTTGTCCCACTGGTTCTCAACGATGTTGTAGATCAGTGTGCGTGAAGCGTTGGTCGCATCCGTTGCGTGAACCTTGCCGGCTGTCAGACGCCAGATCAGGAACGTGTCGATCGTTCCCGCAGCCAGTACGCCCCGCTCGGCGCGCTCTCTCGCACCTGGAACATTGTCCAGCAGCCAGGCGATCTTGGTGCCGGAGAAGTACGGATCGAGCAGCAGACCCGTCTTCTGGGAGAAGGTCGGCTCGTACCCTTCTTCCCGCAACGTCCGGCACAACGACGCTCCCCGCCGGTCCTGCCAGACGATCGCGTTGTAGATCGGCTTGCCCGACGCGCGATCCCAGATCACGACGGTCTCGCGCTGGTTGGTGATGCCAATCGCGGCGAGGTCGTCCGCCTTCAGCCTGGCAGTGTTGAGCGCCTCGTTGACCGACCAGACAACAGTATCCCAGATGTCTTCCGGGTCATGCTCGACCCAGCCGGATTGTGGATAGTGTTGCTCGAATTCCTTCTGTCCGGCTGCGATGATGTCCATCTTCGTGTCGAAGACGATTGCGCGCGACGATGTCGTGCCCTGGTCGATGGCGAGGATATGCTTTTTCATTCTCTTGTCCGGTTTGCACCGCTGCCAAGGAACGGGCGATCGTTCGCCCGCCCGCCTCACTTCCTAGCCGAAGCGACTATTGCCAGCTCTTCACCAGCTCGTCGTAGTTGACGGTCATCGGCTTTTCTTTCTCGTTCTCGATCTTGAGCTGAGGCGCAAGGTTGCCCTTGGCGACTGCATCTTTGTTCCAGTATTCGAGATCGTGCTCCTCGGCCATCTTCGGTCCGAAATCGCCCTGAACGCCTGCGCGCTCGAGACGCTCCATGACCTTTTCCTGTTCGGAGCAAAGTGAGTCCATCGCCTCCTGCGCGGTCTTTGCACCTGACGAAGCGTCGCCGACTGCCTGCCACCAAAGCTGCGCAAGCTTCGGATAGTCCGGGACGTTCGTACCGGTCGGCGACCACTGGACACGCGCGGGCGAACGGTAGAACTCGATCAGTCCTCCGAGCTTCGGGGCGCGGTCGGTAAACGACTTGTGCTGGATGGTCGATTCACGCGTGAGCGTCAGGCCGACATGGCTCTTCTTCACGTCCACGGTCTTTGAGGTAACGAACTGTGCGTAGAGCCAGGCGGCTTTCGCGCGATCATCAGGGGTCGACTTCAGCAGGGTCCAGGAGCCCACGTCCTGGTAGCCGAGCTTCATGCCGTCCTTCCAGTAGACGCCATGGGGCGAGGGGGCGAAACGCCATTTCGGCGTGCCGTCCGCATTCACCACTGGCAGGCCTGGCTTGACGAAATCGGCCGTGAATGCCGTGTAGGTGAACATCTGCTGGGCAACCTCGCCCTGGCTCGGTACGGGACCAGACTCACCGAAGGTCATGCCTTGTGCAGCCGGCGGCGCATAGGCTTTGATCCAGTCGAGATATTTCTGGATCGCATAGACCGAAGCCGGGCCATTCGTGTCGCCGCCGCGAGCCACGCAGGAGCCGACGGGACGCGAGTTCTCGTCGACCTTGATGCCCCACTCGTCGACCGGAAGACCGTTCGGCAGGCCCTTGTCACCATTGCCGGCCATCGAAAGCCAAGCGTCGGTGAAACGCCAGCCGAGCGACGGATCCTTCTTGCCGTAGTCCATGTGGCCATAGACCTTCTTGCCGTCGATCTCGCGGCCGGTGAAGAACTCGGCAATGTCCTCATAGGCAGACCAGTTTACGGGAACGCCCAGGTCGTAGCCGTACTTCGCCTTGAAGTCGGCCTTGTTCTTCTCGTCGTTGAACCAATCGTAGCGGAACCAGTAGAGGTTTGCGAACTGCTGGTCGGGAAGCTGGTACAGATCTCCGTCAGGCGCAGTGGTAAACTTGGTGCCGATGAAGTCGGGAAGGTCGAGCGTCGGGCTCGTGACGTCCTTGCCTTCGTTCGCCATCCACTTGGTCAGCGAGCGTGCCTGCTGATAGCGCCAATGCGTGCCGATCAGATCGCTGTCGTTGACATAGGCATCGTACACATTCTCGCCGGACTGCATCTGTGTTTGCAGTTTTTCGACGACATCGCCCTCGCCGATGAGGTCGTGGGTCAGGTTGATGCCCGTAATTTCCGAGAACGCCTTGGCCAGCGTCTTGGATTCGTATTCATGCGTTGTCAGTGTTTCCGAAACGACCTTGATGTCCATGCCCGCAAAGGGCTTGGCCGCATCCACGAACCACTGCATTTCCTTTTCCTGCGCGGCACGGTCGAGCGTCGACATGTCGCCGATCTCCGCGTCAAGGAAGGCTTTCGCCTCATCCATACCAGCATGAGCGGTGCCCAAGCCGCAAAGCAGCACGAGCGCGCTGCTGGAAGCCAATAAATTCAGTCGCATGTTCGTTCCTCCCTGGAAAAGCGACGCGTTCACTTCCCTAGCATTTGGCTCCGGCCTTCCAGCCGGAACCACAAGTCCTCCCTCAGACGAAACGGAAGACGCCGATCGCGTAAACCACCGAAAGAGCGAGTGCCCACCACAGATTGGGACCGATCAGCCCGAGCCATGTGAGATGGATAAAAGCGCTGCCGAGCAGCGAGACGAAGAGCCGGTCGCCGCGCGTCGTCTCGAAGCGCAGGATACCGACGCGCGGATTACCGCCAGGAGAGGCGTATTCCCAGGCTGCCATGCCGACCAGCAAAAGCAGGATCATGACGAAAAAGGCTGCGGTCGGCAGGGTCCAAGCCATCCAGGAAAGGTTCATGGTCAAATCCTCCGCTCAGACCCGACCAAGGGCGAAGCCCTTGGCGATGTAGTTGCGCACGAACCAGATCACGAGTGCACCGGGGATGATGGTCAGAACTCCAGCTGCCGCCAGGACGCCCCAGTCGAGACCGGAAGCGGAAACGGTGCGCGTCATGATCGCGGAGATCGGCTTGGCTTCGGTGGTCGTCAATGTGCGGGCGAGCAACAGTTCGACCCAAGAGAACATGAAGCAGAAGAACGCTGCGACACCGACGCCGCTCGCGATGAGCGGCATGAAGATCTTCACGAAGAAACGCGGAAAGGAATAGCCGTCGATATAGGCGGTCTCGTCGATCTCCTTCGGCACCCCCGACATGAAGCCCTCCAAGATCCACACCGCCAGCGGCACGTTGAACAGGCAATGCGCGAGCGCCACCGCGATGTGCGTGTCGATGAGCCCGAAGGCTGAATAAAGCTGGAAGAAGGGCAAGGCGAAGACCGCCGGTGGCGCCATGCGATTGGTCAAAAGCCAAAAGAACAGGTGTTTGTCGCCGAGGAACCGATAGCGGGAAAAGGCATAGGCCGCGGGCAGGGCTGCTGTCACCGCAATTACCGTGTTCATGACCACGTAGATGATCGAGTTGATGTAACCCTTGTACCAGGATGGGTCTGTCAGAATGACCTGGTAGTTCCGAAGCGTCGGGCTCTGCGGCCACAGCGAAAATGTGCCGAGGATCTCCTGGTTCGTCTTAAAGCTCATGTTCATGAGCCAGTAGATCGGCAGCATCAGGAACAGGATGTAGAGCAGGGGAACCAGCCACCAGAAGCGGCTCTCGTCGCCGCGTCGGCGCATCGAACGGGCGAGCTTGTCGGAGGCTGCAAGCGATGGTGCTGCCGTGCCGGCCAGGTCAACGCGCGATACGGTGTTGTTCATGTCACCGCTCCGCATCGTAGTTGGTCATGACCGTGTAGAAGACCCATGACATGAGCAGAATGATCAGGAAGTAGATGATCGACATGGCTGCCGCAGGGCCGATGTCGAATTGGCCCACCGCCATCTTGACCAGATCGATCGACAGGAAGGTCGTCGCGTTGCCTGGTCCGCCGCCGGTGACCACGAACGGTTCGGTGTAGATCATGAAACTGTCCATGAAGCGCAGCAGCACGGCAATCAACAGGACGCGGTTCATCTTCGGCAGCTGGATGTAGCGAAACACGGCCCACCGCGAAGCGCCGTCGATCTTTGCAGCCTGATAATAGGCATCCGGGATCGAGACGAGGCCCGCATAGCAAAGCAGGACGACGAGGCTGGTCCAGTGCCACACGTCCATGACGATTACCGTTACCCAGGCGTCGAATGGATCGTTGACGTAGTTGTAGTCGATACCAATCTGGCGCAGCGAATATCCGAGCAAGCCGATATCGACGCGTCCGAAAACCTGCCAAATCGTGCCGACGACGTTCCAGGGAATGAGGAGCGGTAAAGCCATCGAGACAAGGCATACCGGCACGCCCCACCCGGATTTCGGCATGTTCAGCGCAATGACGATCCCCAGCGGAATTTCTATCGCCAGCACGATGGCCGAAAACATCAGATTGCGGCCCATCGCGGCCCAGAAGCGGTCCGAAGTCAGCATCTCCTGGAACCATTCCGTGCCCGCCCAGAAGAACTGGTTGTTTCCGAACGTGTCCTGGACCGAATAGTTGACCACCGTCATCAGCGGAATGACCGCCGAGAGCGCCACCAGCAAAAGAACGGGCAGCACCATGAACCAAGCCTTGTTGTTCCAGGTCTTGTTCATTGCGCCGTTTCCACTCGCCAGTTGTCGGCGTAGAGATTGATGCCGGCCGGGTCGAAGATCATCCGAGGCTCGGTTGGGATTTCGTCATCCTCACCAAGGATCGCCGCAACCTCGTGCCCTTCCACTTTGGCGCGTACGATACGGTGGCGGCCGACATCCTCGACCTTGGTAACCGTAGCAGGCATCCCCTCGCGCCCGATCCGCACGAATTCAGGCCGGATGCCGAGTTCGATCTTGCCGTTTGGAGCTTGGGCTGGCGCGGTGTGCAGTTGAATTTCGTTGGTGCCGATCCTCGCGGTCCCGCCCTCTAATGTCACCGGCAGCACGTTCATGCCGGGCGAGCCGATGAAATAGCCTACAAAGGTGTGTTCGGGGCGCGCGAAAAGTTCGGCTGGCGTTCCAATCTGGACGATCTCGCCTTCGAACATCACGACAACCTGGTCTGCAAAGGTCAGCGCCTCGGTTTGGTCGTGCGTGACATAGACCATCGTGTAGCCGAAGCGCTTGTGGAGCTGCTTCAGCTGCGAGCGCAAAACCCACTTCATGTGCGGATCGATGACCGTCAGCGGTTCGTCGAACAGGATGGCGTTGACATCGGCACGCACGAGGCCGCGGCCGAGCGAAATCTTCTGCTTCTGGTCGGCCGTAAGCCCCCGTGCTTTGCGGTTGGTCCAGCTCTCCAGGTCGATCATGGCCAGGATTTCGCGAACCGTGCGGTCCACCTCCCGTTCGGCCACGCCCCGGTTGCGCAGCGGGAAGGCCAGATTGTCGTAAACCGTCATCGTGTCGTAGATGACCGGAAACTGGAACACTTGGGCGATGTTGCGCTCCTGGGTCGAAAGCGGCGTCACGTCCCGTCCGTTGAACAGAATGCGCCCTTCGGATGATTGCACCAGGCCGGAGATGATGTTGAGCAGGGTGGTCTTGCCGCAGCCGGATGGACCGAGCAGGGCGTAGGCGCCGCCGTCCTCAAAGGTGTGATGCACCTCTTTCAGCGCATATTGAGCCGGCTTCTGCGTGCGTGCCCCGTATGCGTGCCGGATATGGTCAAGGTCGATGCGTGCCATCGTTTTACGCAGCCTCCGCCAGCGATGCCGCTGCCTGTCCGTTTGCGTCGAAGACCATGATGTGGCGGGGCTCGAGCCAGAAATTGACCTCGTCGCCCTGCTCGAACTGGTGGATACCATGAGCAAGCATGACCCAGCGCGTGCCGGAAAAATCGAGATGCACGAAGCTTTCTGAGCCGGTGATCTCCACGATCGAAACGCGGCCTTTGAGCGCGATGGCCTCTCCAGCGGGTGTCGACAGTGAGAGGTGGTGCGGCTGGATGGCGATCGTATAGGGGCCGTCCGCTGTGGCGTTCGCATTCGGCGGCAAAGGCAAGGCGGGTCCACCCTCAATCTCGAGACGGGTGCCTGCCTTTCGCACGGGCAGCGTGTTCAGCGGCGGGTCGGCAAAAGTTCGCGCCGTTATCAAATCAAGCGGTTTGCGGAACACGTCGACAGTCGGCCCGAACTGCGTAATGCGCCCTTCGGAAAGAGTGGCTGTGTTGCCGCCCAGCAGCAGGGCCTCATGGGGCTCAGTGGTCGCGTAAACGAAGACGGCGCCCGTTGCGGCGAACAAGCGAGGCAGTTCGGCTCGAAGTTCCTCGCGCAGTTTGTAGTCGAGATTGGCCAGCGGCTCGTCGAGCAGAACCAGCTCGGCATTCTTGACAATCGCTCGTGCCAAAGCCGTTCGCTGCTGCTGGCCGCCAGAAAGGCTGAGTGGCATGCGGTCCAGATAGGGCGTCAGCTTCAGCAGGGCGGCAGCGTCGCGGACCGCCTTGTCGATGGCGGCCTTGTCCTTGCCGGCGACACGCAGCGGCGAAGCGATGTTTTCGTAGACCGTCATCGCGGGGTAGTTGATGAACTGCTGGTACACCATCGCGACGTTGCGCTTCTGTACCGGAACGCCAGTGACGTCCTTGCCATCAACAAGCACCTGGCCTGATGTCGGCCGGTCGAGCCCTGCCATCAGGCGCATCAACGAGGTCTTGCCCGAAAGGGTGGGGCCAAGCAGAACGTTGAGCGTGCCACGTTCGAGGTTGATCGAAACGCCATCGATATGCGTTCGGCCACCCACCAACGTCGAGACGTTTCTGATTTCGAGCATTCCGGCCTCCCTCCGTCTTGCTCTATTCCGCTGCGGGTCGATATCGCTTGGCGGTCGTCCTTATAAAATCTTCGAGGACAGCGACTTGGCGCTCATCCAGGTGTAGGCTGATCTTGGTGCGGCGCCAAAGGACGTCTTGCGCCGTCAACGCCCATTCCTGGTCCATCAGGTACCGAACCTCAGCTTCCGTCAAGCCGTGGCCGAACACTTGACCCAAATCAGCTTCAGCATTCGCATTGCCGAGGAAGAAGCGGGCACGCGTGCCATAGAGCCGCGACAGGCGGCGGGCGCCGTTTGACGCCAAGAACGGGTAATCGCGCAAAAGCCGGTCGGCTTCCTCATCGAAGCCCTCAACCGGAAAATCGCCGCCCGGAAGCGGTGCCGTCGCCGTCCAGGCGCTGCCCTTACGACCGATCAGCGCCTCGATTTTTTGCAGCATCGACTCCGCCAATCGACGATAAGTCGTGATCTTGCCGCCAAAGATGTTCACGAGCGGCGCTTGCCCCGGTCCACCTTCGGATTTCAGAACATAGTCGCGCGTCGCTTCCTGCGCCTTGGACGCGCCATCGTCGTAGAGCGGTCGGACACCGGAATAAGTCCACACGATGTCTTCGCGCCGAACAGGCTCACGGAAATATTCGCTGGCGGCTGCGCAGAGATAGTCGGTCTCTTCCTGCGATATCGCGGCCGAGCCGGGCTCACCGGTATAATCACGGTCCGTCGTGCCGATCAGTGTGAAATCCGTCTCGTAGGGAATAGCGAAGATGATCCGCCCATCACGATTCTGGAAGAAGTAGGCGCGCGGGTCGCTGAACTTTCGGCGCACCACGATGTGGCTTCCCTGAACCAGCCGAACATGATGCTTTCCCGGAACGTTCAGCGCATCGGCAATGACATGATCGACCCAAGGACCCGCCGCATTGACGATCAGGCGAGCCGTGATGTCACGCTTTTCGCCACTGATCGTGTCGCTGAGCGTGGCGCGCCAGTGGTCTCCATCACGCACGGCGCGCACCACTTTGGTTCGGGTCAGAATCTCAGCGCCGCGATCAGCCGCGTCTCGCGCATTCAGGACAACCAGACGGGCATCGTCGACCCAGCAGTCCGAATATTCGAACGCTTTTGCAAACCCGGGCTTCAGCGGCATTCCGGCTGGATCGCTGCGCATGTCGAGCGTGCTGGTAGGGGGTAGAAGGCGGCGGCCACCCAGGTTGTCGTAGAGAAACAGCCCGAGGCGGATCAGCCAGGCAGGCCGAAGGCCCTGAGCATGAGGCAGCACAAAGCGCATCGGCCAGATGATGTGCGGCGCATTCCGCCACAGAACCTCGCGCTCTATCAGCGCCTCGCGCACCAGCCGAAACTCGTAATGTTCCAGATAGCGTAAGCCGCCATGAATGAGCTTGGTAGACCAGGACGACGTGCCGCTGGCGAGGTCATTCATTTCCGCGAGCAGCACTGAATAGCCGCGTCCTGCGGCATCGCGGGCAATACCGCAGCCGTTGACGCCACCGCCGATGACAAGGATGTCGTACATCCGCCCGCCGCTGAAAGAGCTCCTCCAACCCCCGCCTGATGCTTATCCCGCACCATAGCGAAAGTAAGCGAGTTTAGTTTGAAACCGAAACGAATGTCAAACGCTATGTCGACTTAGTTGATGCTGGTCTCAACAAGGCGAACATCGTTTTGGGCGCAGATTGTGCGTAAGGCTTCGACGTCGCATCGGTCGGTAATGAAGGTGTCGACCTGCGCAAGCTGCCCGATCCGTACAGGCGCAGTGCGCTCCAGCTTGGTGGCGTCGGCTACAAGGATGACATGGCGGGCATTGGCAATGATTGCCTGCGCGACCTTTACTTCGCGAAGATCAAAATCCAGCAACGCTCCATCATGGTCGATCGCGGATGCGCCAATCACGGCATAATCGACCTTGAACTGACGAATGAAATCCACCGCTGCCTCGCCGACAATGCCGCCATCCGAGCCGCGCACGACGCCCCCGGCGATGATGACTTCGATTGATGGATAAACACGCATCCGGTTGGCGACGTTGATGTTGTTGGTGATCACCATGAGGCCGCTATGAGCGAGCAAAGCTTCCGAAACAGCTTCCGTGGTCGTGCCGATATTGACGAACAGCGATGCATTGTTCGGGATGATGTCGGCCGCTGCCCGACCGATCGCATCTTTTTCGGCGGCGGCGATGAGACGCCGCGCTTCGTATTCCATGTTCTCTATGCCCGATGGAAACAGTGCACCGCCATGGGTGCGCGTCAGCAGGCGCTGATTGCAAAGGTCGTTCAGTTCCTTGCGGATCGTTTGCGGAGTGACATTGAAATGCGCAGCCAGATCACCGACCAGAACACGGCCATTCTCCTTGGCCAATGCGATGATCGTTGCATGCCGTTCAGAAAGAAACACGCCGCCGCCTCCAGGTTCGTTTCCTTTTCGGGTGACGACTGTCAGATGGCAAGTGGTGAGATGGCGCAGGTGGGTTCTCAAGCGCTTATCGAAGCTGATTTTGCTTCCGACACTGCACCTTCGCGACGCAGTTTACGCTTATCGAATGCTGAACGGGAAGTATTTGGCGTTGATAGCGTCGTAGGTTCCGTTCGAAGTGATTTCGGCCAGTGCAGTGTTGAATTTTGCGCGGAGGTCGTCATCTGCCTTGCGGATGGCGATCCCGGCACCGTCACCGAAAAATTTGGGATCGATGATGTCGTTGCCTGTGAACTCGCAGCAGCCACCCGCTTTTGTGTTTGTCAGCCAGTCATAGATCGCGAGTTTGTCCTCGAACGCTACGTCGATGCTTCCTTCCGCGAGACCTTTGTAGAGATCAGGCGATGAGGGAAAGATCGTCACCTTTGCATCGGGGAAGAACTCGGCGACGTAAGCTGCCTGTACTGTATCCAGAGTGACGCCAATAGCGAGGCCGCCCAGAGACCTCGACTGGAAGTCAAGCATCTTTGTTTCCTTGCGAACGACGAAAACCGAAGGGCTGGAATAATAGCTGTTCGTGAAGGAAACGAGCTTCTGTCTCTCCTCGCTCATCGACATCGAGGAAACGATAGCATCGTAATGGCGCGCGTTCAGGTTCGGGATCATGTCATCCCATTTCTGGATGATGAACTCGCATGAAAGATTTGCAGTCTCGCAAAGCGCGCGAGCAATCTCGACGTCGAAGCCCTGAAGTCTGTTCTCCGCATCGACATAGTTGAAGGGCGGAAAGCTGCCTTCCACCGCAATCTTGGTGATCTCTTTGTTCTGCGCCTGGCTGAAGTCTGGAAAGGCGATCATCAGGATACTTACAGCCGCGAAGAGCGCAGGGAAAAGCGGTGACGCATTGGCGAAGCGCATGAGACCTCCCGGCTGTATGGAGCAACGCAAATCGGCTCCGGTGCGCAACAACGGTGGCCGGAAACAGCTTAAGATAAATTGAAATCGGGATCGACGTTTCAATGTAATCATAAATGCAAGTTCCAGTTGTTTCGTAAGGCATGCTCAACGCATTGGCGAGATACTCCGCCTTAGTGGGGGATTGTCTGTGCGTCTTAAACTTCCAGAGCCTGGCTATCTAATTTACTGCGCTGCAAATGCTTCCAGCAGCGTCCTGTGGTTGATTGGGGGCATTGGACTCGCAACCCTAGGCCTCGTCGTTCTGTCCGGCCTCTGGGCTGGTGCTGAAAGCGATGCCGCTGCGCTTGAACGTCAGCGGTCGCTCATTAATCAACGCCTTCACGAACAGGTCGACCAGGTGGCCGAAGCGATCGACCAGGTGAGCTCCGGCTACATGGCTTTATTGTCCTCGCAAGTCAGCCGTGTTCCTAGTCCGGTCAGCAGCGGCGATGCCTTGGCGTCGGAGGTAGCTGGGCCGGAATCCGCGGAAACGATAAGCAAGATCGTTGTTGCCGTGTTCGGTTACGACCAAGCATTCGTGGTTGATGGCAACGGACAATTGGCGATGCGCTCGGGTCCCGAAGTGGAGGCACGCTATCGATGGATTCGACCGCTGCTGCTGCCGCTGCTGCGTGAAAGACAGCCTGGCGCGAATCCGGCTCGTCGAATGTCCAACAACAATGTCCTCGCCAACTCGTCGGAATCAAGTTCTCGTCGCGGCAGCTTCGCTGAACTGATGCGCCTCGAGGGCCGTCCCACAATTGCCGGTATCGCGCCAATAAATCGTGCCGAGGATCTCAGCTCAAGAGAGCTGCCTCTCACTTCGCAAGACATGCGATATCTGATCGCAATCCGCTTCCTGGACGGTGCCGCGCTTGACGATCTAAGCCGCGAGCAAGGATTGAATGGTGCCCGGTTTGCTCGCTCGGCAGATCCCGATCCCAATGAAGTTGCCGTTCAGATTGATGCCGGCGCAACCGGAGAACCGATCGGCTTCATCGTCTGGAGCCCCGACCTGCCTGGCTCCAGGGTCATTGGACGCCTTCTGCCTGCCTTGCTAGGCGCAGCACTTGTTATTGCCGTCCTCTTCCTGCTGCTTCTTAAACGTCTCAGAACGAGCCTGATCGAACTCAAGCTCAGCGAAGCCAATGCCCGGCATCTGGCAAGCCACGATGTCCTGACAGCCTTGCCAAACCGCGCCTATTTCTCGGCTCAGCTGGAAGATTGTCTTGCACAAAAGCCGGTGTCTGATCAGCGATCCGCGATTGCCCTGATCGACCTCGACCGCTTCAAGGCCGTGAATGACCGTTTCGGTCACGCGGCCGGGGACGAACTGATCCGTACGGCCGCCGAGCGCATGCGATCCGTAATTGGACCGGCTGACGTCCTGGCCAGGATTGGTGGCGACGAGTTTGCGCTCCTGATCTGCAACAGCGGCAGGGAAGAAACTACCCTTGGTGACAAATGCAAGGCGCTTGTATCCGAACTAAGCCGTCCCTTCCATCTCCGGGCAGGGGAGGTTGTGGCCCACATAGGCGGGTCGGCGGGCATGACGCTTCTTCCGCCGTCGGGAGGGAGTGCAAGCGAGATTCTGAGACAGGCCGATGTTGCTTTGTACGAGGCCAAGAACCAGGGTCGCGGGAGATCTGTGCTGTTTCAGCCAGACATGGAAGAGGGCCGCGACGCACGGGAAGCGCTCAAGGGCGAGTTGCGCAAGCTGCTAGAGAACTCGCAAGACAGCGGTCTGGGGCAAAACGGCCAGTCTGCTTCTACCTTCGGCTTTGACGAGAATTTCGGGAAACTCGACCTCTATTACCAAACAATCCACCATGCGTCGGATGGCTACCGTCCTTCTGGCGCGGAAGCGTTGATCCGATGGCATCACCCACGGCATGGCTTTCTAGCACCCGACGAGTTCATTCCGCTTGCGGAGGAGGGTGGCTTGCTTGAACTGCTGGGTCGTTGGGTGCTGCGGGAGGCCTGCAGCGCTGCCGCAAAGTGGTCGCCAGACACCTTCGTTGCCGTAAATGTCTCACCTTCGCAACTACGAGTGCCGGGCTTTGAGGATGTGGTTGAGACCGTGCTTCTTGAGACAGGCTTGCCTCCGTCACGTCTCGAACTTGAAGTAACAGAGTCCGCCCTGATTGAAGACAGCCGCGACATCGCCGGAGCATTGAGGCGTCTTCGGGCAAGAGGTGTACAGGTCTCCCTTGACGACTTCGGCACGGGGTACTCGTCCCTAAGCCATCTCATGCATTTCGGCATAGATAGGATAAAGATCGACAGATCTTTCGTAGCGCTCCTCGGAGCCAGAGCGGATGGAGCCGCGCTCGTGTCAGGGTTGCTGAGCCTCGCGCGTACTCTGAGTATTTCGACAACTGCGGAAGGTGTAGAGACCGAAGCGCAGCGGGACTTTCTTGTGGCCCTCGGATGCACCGACCTTCAAGGCTTCCTTTTCTCCAAGCCAATGCCACTCGGTGAACTTCAAGCAAGGAGCGAATTTTCCCCACGACGTTCAGGGGAACTAGGACGAGCTCAAAGTTAGGCTGCGTTTCTTTCAAACGTGGTGCTGAGCAACCTTGAAAACTGCATCTGCTAGGCAGCGATTATCTCCATTGCCGAGGCCGTGAACTGATCATTGACGGCAAGAGGGGGCGGCATGGTACCAGTGCTAGCTGCTTGTTTCCTCGGTCATGGCAGTAAGTGGTGGCTTCCGGCCGGTCCGCTTCTGGATGATGAAGCCGCAAGGCGGAAAACCTCAGACGTGGGCGGCCTAGGATCGGTGTAGTTAAGCTGCCATGCTAATCAGCAACTCATCCAGCTTTGCATGATAGATGTCATAATGGCTTCGTGTGGCCTGTATCTATGGCCTTTGAGACTTCGAACTGGTTTCCCATTTCGCCGGCCGCTCAGGGCGTCATTCTGATCGCGCAAGAAAGGCATGCCTGTCGGCTTTGTGCCGATGGGGGCGGGGATCTGGAAACATCTTGCTCGCTGGCTTGTTGGAAGCGAAAGGAGGGCAGCAGATGAGCTATGCGCGCTTTGCTTTGATGATCGCCGTGTCGACGATCGTCATGTTTGGTTTGATGTATTTCAATACCTATGCACTGGACCACGTCTTCTACAGTCAGACACGCACGTGGATGGCGCTCCTGATGGGAGCGGTCATGGCTTTCATCATGATGGGCTTTATGTGGTCGATGTATAGGAACAAGCGGCTCAACACGGCTGTGCTTGTTGGAAGCGTCGTAATCTTTTCGGCGGCGCTTTGGCTGGTCCGCAGCCAAGCAACCGTGTCTGACGTCTCTTACATGAAGGCTATGATCCCTCATCATTCGATCGCGGTGCTGACCAGCGAGCGCGCGCATATCCGCGATCCGGAGGTTCGGATCCTTGCAGATAGGATCATCAACGCGCAGCTGCGCGAGATCGAGGAAATGAAGCGGATGATTGCCCGTTTGGAGGCGCAGCCTGCACAGGCTGATGCGCCTGACCTGCCGTCTTATCGTGATAAAGGAACACAGCCGCCGCCTCCAGAAACAAATGCAGAAGCTGGTGTTCGTACCTCCAACTCAACAACCACTCAGTAATCGTCCGCTAAGGTGCCCCAAAAGCGTCTGCCGGCTCTGCGGTTCGTGTGGTGTACGAGGAGGAGCTCAACGGCATCAGATCCGATTATTAATCAGTGGATCAATTGGCATGTAGGGACGGACCACGATCGCCAGCAAAGCGGTTGCACTCGCGAGCGGCGAGGAAAGGCTCGCACGAAACCGGACGCGGCATGATACCTTCCAGAGGAAGAACAACCAGCGAGATGTCGGGCTGTGTTTTTCGATCTGGGAAACAGAATGGCTACTGTCTTTACGGTGGTTCCGTGAGCACACCATCCGATATGCCGAGCCGTGTTTGGACGGGCCTGCTTTGCTATTCTACATCCTCAGCCGCTCAAATGGCGGAAAGCTGATTCTGAGCCAGCATAGCTGCTCCGTCAGATATCGGCTGTCGCTTCCCAGGTGGGTCTACTCAATTCCGCTTCCACCGCAAAACCGTGATGGTGGCGGCCCCAACCGCATGCTAGTTTCTTTTCACGCGGCTCGCCGAGAGCATTTTGAAGGTGCGGGAGGAGCATGGCGCAGATTTTCACCGCGTCGGCCGACACGCGGCTGCGAGCCTTTTTTCTGATCATGCTGCTGGTGGTGCTCGGATTGGCAGCCTTTGCGGGCGGTCTTGCGGACTCCTCCTATGTCACTATGGTCGGATGGTTTCGCGACCAGCCCGTGCCGTTCAGCCATCAGCATCACGTGCAGAACCTCGGCATCGATTGCCGGTATTGCCATACAGGCGTGGAAACCAGCGCGCAGGCGGGACTGCCGGCAACGCATGTCTGCATGACCTGCCATTCACAGATCTGGACCGGCGCGCCCTTGCTGGGTCTGGTGCGGCAGAGCTTTGCCAGCGGCACGCCGCTCGAATGGAACCGCGTCGCGAAAGTGCCGGATTACGTTTACTTCAACCATTCCATCCATGTGACGCGCGGCGTGCCTTGCGTGGAATGTCATGGCCGCATCGACGAGATGCCGCTGACGGCGCGCGCGCAGCCATTCCAGATGCAATGGTGTTTGAGCTGCCACCGCGATCCCGCGCCGCATCTTCGTCCGCCCGAGCAGGTGACGCAGATGGACTGGTCGGACTGGGAGCGTGACCCGCAAGCCCATAAGGATTACGGTGCCTTGATGGTGCAGGCTTACGGCATCGAGCCTGACAAGCTCGTTCAATGCAACACGTGTCATCGCTGACGCGCCGGTGATGAAAAGCGAGCAAGCTTTGCCAAAAAGCCAGCCAGCCCAGATCGTTGAAAAACCGGAGCTGAAAGGCGGCCGAAGCTTGTGGCGCAGCCTGGAAGAGCTGGCCGGGACCGACAGCTTCAAGGCCAGGCTGGCGGCGGAGTTTCCCTCGATCGCGCCGGCAGCGGAGGGCATCAATCGTCGCTCGCTTTTGCAGGCGATGGGCGCGTCGCTGGCGCTTGCCGGCCTCACCGGATGCAGTTCCACGGCCGATGAAACGGCGCTGCCTTATGTGGAAGTGCCGGAAGGCGAAACGCAGGGCATCGCGCGCTTCTATGCGACGGCGGTATCAATTGCTGGCTACGCGCAGCCGGTTTTCGGCAAGACCTATTCCGGCCGGCCGGTGAAGCTGGAAGGCAATTCGGCCCATCCGGCGAGCGGCGGCGCGATCGATGCGTTTACGCAGGCAGCACTGCTTGGGCTTTATGATCCAACGCGCAGCCAGGGTCCGCGCTTGCTGGGGGAGGCCGCCTCCTGGTCTGCCTGGGAACGGGCGGCGGTTGAGCGATCCGCCATGCTCGACCGCAGCGGCGGTGTCGGTTTCCGGCTGCTCACGGGGTGCGTGACTTCGCCGACTCTGCAACAACAGATCAGCGCGATGATGGCGCGCTGGCCGCAAGCGCGCTGGCATAGTCATGAGCCGATCGATGACGCCGCCTTGCATGACGCGACCCGGCTTGTGTTCGGCCGCCCGCTCGACCGGCATTTGCGGCTGGATCGAGCGGAGGTCATCGTTTCCTTTGATGACGATCTGCTCGGGCCGGGACCGCGCCAGGTCATGCAGGCAAAGCGCTGGTCGGAGCGGCGG
>NZ_DAMBUH010000030.1:13238-40279 GCF_032053605.1 Tianweitania sp. | reverse complement strand
CAGGAACAGGCCGTTGGCAATGATGAAGCCAATCGGCGCGCCGAGCTGCGGGAAGGTGCCGAAGATGGCGCGCTTGCCGGCCGGGGCGTTCTCGGTTGCCACCAGCGCCGCACCGCTCCACTCGCCGCCAAGCGCAAAGCCTTGCGCCAGACGCAGGATCACCAGGAGCAGCGGGGCAAGCCAGCCGACGCTTGCATAGGTCGGCAAAGCGCCGATCAGGAAGGTCGCGATGCCCATTGTGAGCAGCGCACCGACCAGTGTGATCTTGCGGCCGCGTTTGTCGCCGAGGTGGCCGAAGAAGATGGCGCCGAGGGGGCGGGCAACCATGGCTGCGCCGAAAACTGCGAAGGAGGCAAGCAACGCGGTGGTTTCGTTGCCGGCCGGGAAGAAGAGATGCGGGAAAACGAGGACCGCAGCGGTCGCATAAACGTAGAAGTCATAGAATTCGATAGTCGTGCCAACCAGACTTGCCAGGATCACGCGGGAACGCGGATTGGCAGGCGCCGGGGTGACCACCTTTTGATATGATGTCGCGGACATAAGGTTTAGTGCTCCAGAAATATCCAGAGACAGCCGCTCGACGGAACATTGTTGCCCGGGAGCCTTGGGAGGCCATCGCTGGGAAGGTTCGGCGCGGGCAAAAAGCGGGCGTCGAAAGACCGCCGTCCTTAGTCCCGATATTGGGGAGGCGGCAAGGGTTATTGTGCGGGACGATGGCGTTTCTTGTGCAACGTGTGCGCGCCTGAAGCCGGAAGGTGTCAGGCCGGGAAGATATTGGCCCTTTGGATGCGCAAAACACCGATATGGCCGCGCGAAACGGGTGTTTCAGGCGGCACATCAAGCTCGACTTGGGTGCCATCAGCGAGCTTAGCCAGGACACGGCGATGATCGGGACGATCGATGACGCGCGTCACGGTCGCCGACATCCCCTCGCCTTCCAAAGCCCATTCGAGATCGGCTGGACGAACAAAAACTTCGGCCTTGCCATCGCGAATGCCGGGTGCGGCAAGGGACGTGCCGCCAAGTTGAACCTGCCCCCTCGCGACCTGTCCTTCCAGCCGGTTCGTGTCGCCGAGGAAGCGGGTGACGAAGGCGGTGTTCGGGCGACGGGTCACATCTTCGGGCGTGCCTTCCTGGACGATCTTGCCTTCGTTCAGGATCACGACGCGATCGGCGAGGTCGAGGGCTTCTTCCTGGTCATGCGTCACAAACACGGTAGTGATCCCGAGCTGCTCCTGAATCTCGCGCAGCCAAACGCGCAGATCGCGACGGACGGCGGCGTCGAGGGCACCGAAGGGTTCGTCCAGAAGCAGGACCTTGGGATCGACGGCCAACGCCCGGGCTAGGGCCACGCGCTGCCGCTGACCGCCTGATATCTGCGACGGGAAGCGGTCGCCGAGCCCTTCCAGCCGCACCAGCTTCAACAACTCGTCCACCCGTGCGGCAATCACGGACTTGGAGCGTTTGACCTTCGAGACCTTCATGCCGAAGGTGATGTTTTCGCCCACCGTCATATGCGGGAAGAGCGCATAGTGCTGGAACACGAAGCCAACGCCACGCTCGCGCACGGGAATGGCGGTCGCATCCTGATCTCCGAAGTAAATCGCCCCGCCATCGGCAAATTCGAGGCCGGCAATCATGCGCAGGATCGTGGTCTTGCCGGAACCGGATGGACCAAGCAGCGCCACCAATTCACCACTTGCCACTTCCAGCGAAACGCCGTGCACGGCGCGGAAGGTGTCGAAAGTCTTCACCACTTGATCGAGGCGGATCTTCATGGTTTCGGCTCCTCGGCGATGATGGTTGGCGCGGCAAGGCTGACCCGGCTGCGCCGCCCTGCCCCTCGACGCTCGAGTGCGACCTTGGCGATGATGGTAACGACGGCGAGCACGGTCAGGATCGAGGCGGCCGCGAAGGCGCCGGCTGTCTGGTAGTCGTGGTAAAGCAGTTCGATATGCAGCGGCAGCGTGTTGGTCTGGCCGCGAATGTTACCGGACACGACAGACACCGCGCCGAACTCGCCCATGACGCGGGCGTTGCAGAGCACGACGCCGTAAAGCAGCGCCCAGCGGACGTTCGGCAGGGTCACCGACCAGAAGGTGCGCCAGCCGGAGGCGCCAAGCGAGGTCGCGGCTTCTTCGAGGTCGCGTCCCTGCGCCTGCATCAGCGGGATCAGTTCGCGCGCCACGAAGGGTGCGGTGACGAACATCGATGCCAGCACGATGCCGGGTAGCGCGAAGAGGATCTTGATGTCGGCGGATTGCAGCGCCGGCCCGAACAGGCCCTGCAGACCGTACACGAAGAGGTAGGCCACGCCGGCGACGATCGGGGAAATCGAGAATGGAATCTCAATGATGACGATCAGCAGCCGCCGGCCCGGAAAGTCGAACTTGGTGACAGCCCAGGCGGCCGCGACGCCGAAGGCCGTGTTGATCGGCACGGCGATCAAGGCCGTCACGACCGTCAGAAGGATCGCGTGCAGCGTGTCGGGGTGACCGATCGCGGCCGCGAAGGCGGAAAGCCCGAGCGATAAAGCCTGCACGAAGATGACGATAAGCGGCGCCAGCACGAGTATGGCGCCGACAGCCAGAACGAGCGTGATCAGGGTGCGGCGAACGGCAGGGGTTTCACCCACGCGCGGCGGCTTTTTGCCTGTTGAAGCGCTCATCTCACGACCTCTGTGTGTAGCGCAGAGCGCGCGCTTGCAGGAGGTTGGTGACGGCCAGCATCACGAAGGCGGTGATCAGCAGCACGGAAGCAATCGCGGCAGCGGCCTGATAGTCGTATTCCTCAAGCCGGATAAAGGCGAGTAGCGCGGTAATCTCGGTCTGCATCGGCTGGTTGCCGGCAATGAAGATGATGGCGCCGAACTCGCCCAGGCTGCGGGCAAAGGACAGCGACACGCCGGCCAGAAGGGCTGGCGTGAGCAGCGGCAGGATTACCTTGGTGAAGATCGTCCAGTCCGACCCACCCAGGGATTGCGCGGCTTCTTCAAGTGCTGGGTCAAGGTCTTCCAGGACGGGCTGTACGGTGCGGACCACGAAAGGCAGGCTGGTAAAGGCCATGGCGACCATGATGCCGAGCGGTGTGTAAGCGACCGGTATGCCGATGGCCGCCAGCGGCGCACCGAACCAGCCATTGGCTGCGAACAAGGTGGTCAGCGCAATGCCGGCAACCGCCGTGGGCAGCGCGAAAGGCAGGTCGACGATGGCATCCACCAGCCGCTTGCCGGGAAAGTTGTAGCGCACCAGCACCCAGGCCAGCGCCATGCCGAAGACGAGGTTGAAGACGGTGGCGACTGCAGCCGAGCCGGCAGTGACGCGGTAGCTCGCCAGAGCGCGATTGGAGGAGATGATGCGCCAGTAATCGTCAAAGCCGAGCGATGCCGCCTTGAAGATCAGCGCGCCGAGCGGCAGCGCCACGATGAGCGCGACATAGAAAATCGTGATCCCGAGCGCCAAAGGCAGACCCGGCAGGACCCGGCGTTTCACGATGCGCTCCCCTCAAAACAGACCAATGGCCGGCGCGCCCAGCACGCCGGCCATCAAGCTTAAAGCCTTGCCGAGGTCAACGGTCGCCGTAGATCTCGTCCAGCAGCGCGCCGGAAGCAAAGTGCTCCTTCTGAACCTTGTCCCAGCCGCCGAACACGTCCTCGACCTTCACGAGACGGACCTGGGGGAACTGGTCCTTGAACTCGGCCGAGACGGCTTCGTCGTTCACGCGGTTGCCGTTCTCGGCGATGATCTTCTGGCCTTCCGGCGAATACAGGAAGTCGAGATAGGACTTGGCGAAGTCGCGCGAGCCGCGCTTGTCGACGACGCGATCGACGATGGCGACCGGGAACTCAGCAAGCACGCTGACTTCCGGCACGACGATGTCGAACTTGTCTTCGCCGAACTCCTTGGCGATGCCGCGGGTTTCCGCCTCGAAGGTGATCAACACGTCGCCGATGTTGCGCTCGACAAACGTGGTGGTGGCGGCGCGACCGCCCGTGTCGAACACCGGCACATTGTCGAACAGCTTCTTGACGAAGGCTTTGACCTGCTCCTCGTCATTGTTGAACTTCTCTTTCGCGTAGGCGGTCGCGGCGAGATAGGTGTAGCGGGCATTGCCGGAGGTCTTCGGGTTCGGGAACACGACCTTCACGTCGTCGCGGACCAGATCGTCCCAGTTCTTGATGCCCTTCGGGTTGCCGGCGCGCACGAGGAAGGCGGGCAGCGAGTAATAGGGCGAGGCATTGTTGGCGAATTCGCTCTGCCAGTCGTCGGATACCGCCCCGCCCTTGACCAGCGCATCGATATCCGTGACCTGATTGAAAGTCACCACATCGGCGTCGAGCCCTTCCAGGATCGCCCGGGCCTGCTTGGACGAGCCGGCATGCGACTGATCAACAGTCTTGCCGGGGTTCTTCGCGACATAGGCCTCGTTGATCTTGGCAAAAAGCTCGCGGGAGATGTCGTAGGAGGCGTTGAGGATTTTGTCGGGCGAGTTGTCCGGCGACTGGGCGGAAGCCGGCCCGGAGATGAGCGCGGCAAGAGCGGCGCCGAGAAAGAAAAGACGCATGTGGCGGGTCCTGAAGCTGAGATGGGCTTCAACCTAGCCGACACGACCCTGCAAGAGGAGGCAAGCCGCCACGACACCCTCCTCCTGCCGAGAACATCTAACTAAAAATATATGGCATCAGGGAATACTATTCCTACGCCTTCGGGCGACCATCTCAATCGGTGGGATAAAGATCCTTGGCGCGAACGCGATCGCGGACTTTCTCCTCGATCTTGTCCAACGGCTTTTCGTCGAACCGGCCCGCAAGTTCGGAAGCGATCTGCTTGACCGGGATCATCACTTCGCCATGGGCGGCTGCGTCATCGACATATTGGTTGATGGCGGAAAGAAGTTCTGGGCTCGTCGTCATTGTCGTTCCTCCCAAAAGCTGATGGGCCGAGTATGCCTCAGCCCGTCAGGAGTACAACAGTGAAAGCGGTGCTGGTCGCGTTTAGTCGACGAACTCGACCTTGGTCTTTTTCGCCTTCACCAGCTCGGCTAGGCGGCCGACATCCCAGTTGGTCAATCGCACGCAGCCATGGCTGCCGCTCTTGTTGACCAGATTAGGCCAGGGCGTGCCGTGAATGCCATAGGTGGGCTTAGACAGGTCGATCCAGACATTGCCGACCGGGCCATTCGGGCCAGCCGGAAGCTCCATCTTTTCCTTGTTCTCACCCTGCTGGAAGTTGATTTCCGGGTTGTAGGTGTAGGTCGGGTCCTTCACGACCGCGACGACTTCGACCTTGCCCGAGGGTGACGGGGTGTCTTCCGAGCCGATCGATGCGGGCGCCACGAAGGCCGGCTCCTTGGCGTCGCCGACATAAGCGCGCAACTCGCCCTTCTTCTTGTCGACGAGGATGCGGGTAACTTCAGCTTCTGGCGCACCGCCGGGTGCCACGACGGTAATCTTGGTGCCGGCTTTCTCGAAGTCCGCATCCGGATTTAGCGCCTTCAGCAGGCCCTCATCCATATGGAAGCGCTCCGCCAGCATTTCGGTGACATTGCGGTAGCCGATCTGCTCGAGCTTAGCGAGTTCGGCATAATCCTCGGCCAAGTCCGGGAAGTAAGGGCCCTTGATGTCCTCGGCGGTCAGCTCATAGGTCTGGATCGGGCTCGCCGTATCCTGGGCGAGGCTGTCCCAAAGCTTTTCGTCAAGCTCACCCTTGGCTGGCAGCCCCTTCATCGCGCGGTAGGCAGCCAGGGCCTTGCGCGTGTTGTCGCCGAACATGCCGTCGATCTCGCCAGGCGAGGTATAAGCGCGGTCGAGCAAAACCTGCACACGGATCAGAAATGGATCCGCCTCGGCCTGCTTCTTGTCGCCGCCCTCCTCGGCAGCCTTTTCCTCGGCAGCCTTTTCCTCGGCGGCCTTCAGCTCTTTTTCGGCCTTCGGGTTAGCGGATACCTGCGCGGCCGCTTCATCGGGGACGTCGGTGGATTGTTCGGGCGTTTCTACAACGGCGTCCGGCTGTCCCGGCACCGCGACCTTGGCGGCGTCCGGCTTCGGCGCCTCGGGCTCAGCAGCTTCCACTTCGCCGGACTGCTGATCGATTTCGAGAACAGCTTCTTCGCCGCCGTTCTTGCTGTCGCCCTTGCCGCTCTTGCTTTTCTGCCAGCTGTCGAAGGTGGCATTGGCGATCGCGTCAGGCTCGATCGGCGCCGCATAGGCGAAGGAAGCAGCCAGCGGCATGATCGCGAGGATCGTCGCCAGTTTCAGCGTTGTTTTGGAAATCACCTTGCCCACCATCATCTAAATGACTTTGGGCATCAACGATCAAGCGTAACAATGGCTCCATTGAAAACGCTTGATTTTTCAAGATGCTATCAGAGATTAAAGGAAGTAGCCCAGCAGGACGACGACGATTAGTCCCAGCAGAACGAAGGCGAGCAACCAGCCCAGCAAATTAGGCGGACCATCACGGTGCCTGTCGTAGTCGCTCATCGCCCGTGTCTCCGTCGAGGCCGACCAAACGGCCCGGCGTGTCCTCAGGGCAAAGCGATTCGATCCGCCCTCGTCACGCATTCCCGCCAGAAAAACGAAGACAGGGCAAGGCCTCGTTCCCGGCTAACTGTGTTTTGGTCTATTCGGTCGCGGCGTCGGCGGACGCTACAATCCCGGTTTCGTTGAACACGGACGTCCGTCCACCAGCGAGGAAGACGAGGACGATAGAGGCGAACAAGGCCCCCCAGATCATCATAAGGCGCATGGGATAACCATTCACTTGGTTGAGTGGCTGATTAACGGAATGCAACCCTGGCGGTTCCCGACGCGTGCTTCGGCGGGTGAATGCCGTTGCACAAAGACAACAGTGGGGATGGCGGCCAAGCTGTGGGGATCTGTGGTGGTCAGCGTTTCGGGACCGCTAAGCCGTTGTTTCAACTGGTCGGAGTGAGAGGATTCGAACCTCCGACCCCCTCGTCCCGAACGAGGTGCGCTACCAGGCTGCGCTACACTCCGTGACCAGTGGCGGGCTTATAACTTTGCGCTTCGCTGATCGCAAGCGGGCTCATTGCGATTTGCAAAAGTTTCCAGACGAGACCACTGCGCAGCGCTTTGCGGTCGGTGTCGGCACTTGTCAGCAGCACCACAACCTCTGCGAGTTGTTATCGAGTACTTAATTTCAGACGGCACCTAGTGGTTGCATGATCTAAGATTTACTCGGCGGATGCATTGAGAATGCAAGCAAAGTGGACGACCCTTTCTTCGCGTTTGTTCGCCTGTAACAAGGGAACGGCTGCGGTTGAGTTCGCTTTGTTGTCGCCGCTCTACATCATGCTCTTGATGGGGCTGATCGCCTACGGCATCTATATTGCGGCGGCGCATTCCGTGCAGCAGATTGCTGCCGATGCAGCAAGGATCGCGGTGGCGGGCATGGATGATGCCGAACGCCAGAAGCTCGTCACCGACTTCGTGTCGGGCCATTCGCAGGGCTATGCCTTCGTTAAACCTGAAAAGCTGATCGTCGTTGTCAGTCAGCCGGCTGCGGGCAGCGAGTATTTCGTCGTAACGCTGACCTATGATGCTGGCGAATTGCCGATCTGGCAGCTGGCGACCAACCTGCCTTTGCCGCAAACCGCCATCATCCGGCAATCCGTGGTACGGATCGGGGGACTGTGAGCGATGCTGTCACGGCTGGGCGATTTCTGGCGCAATCGGAACGGCAACTTCTCCACGCTGACGGCGATCACCTTTCCCGTGCTGCTCTTGGGCGCGGGTCTCACCTTGAACGCCGGTGCTCTCTTTCTGCAAAAGCGCAACCAGCAGGCCATCACCGATCTTGCCGCCATGACGGCGGCGGCGCATTTGGCGAAGGCCGAAGAGGCCAGCCTCATGACGTTCAGCGATAACGGGCTGTCGGGCATGAGCCTGATCGACGCCAAAGCGTCATCTGGTGCGGCGGATACACCAACCGACACGGTGAAAGTTGAGCCCGGCCGCTACGTGCTCGACGCGGCCAAACCGTTGGCAGAGCGTTTCACGGCAGGAGCAACGCCGCCAAACGCGGTTAGGGTCACCGCGCACAGAAAGGGCGAGACCTACTTTCCGACGCCGGTTCTGTCCGACGCCGTGATCGGCACCACGGCGATCGCGCTGATTGCGCCGGAAGCGAGTTTCTCCATCGGGTCACGGCTGGCGGATGTGGATACGAGCGCCAGCCCGATCATCAACAGCGTCTTGGGCGGGCTGCTTGGAACCAACTTGAAACTGAGCTTCAATGATTATCGTGCGCTGCTGAACACCGAGATCGATGCCTTCGCCTTCATGGATGCGCTGGCCGGTGAGCTCAAGCTGACGGCCGGCACCTATCAGCAGGTGCTGGACAGTTCGGTTTCGGTTGGGACCATTTTGAAAGCAGCGTCAAAAGTTTCGGGGATCAGTGCCAACGCCAAGACGGCCCTGTCAGCAATTACCACTGCGCTGCCATCGAAACCGCCTGCGCTGGCGCTCAAGAAGCTGATCAGCCTCGACAAGGCGGCTGCAAACAAGGTGGGATCGCAGCCGGTTCATCCCGGCGCTTACAGGTCGCCGAAGCTTGCTCTTCTGGACCTCATCAATGCTGCAGCCGCGCTTGGCAATGGGAAGAACCAGGTGGCGGTGAACACCGGCCTGAACATCCCCGGGTTGACAAAGGTGACGGCGGACATCGCCATCGGCGAGCCGCCGCAGAACTCAGCCTATCTCACCATGGGCAGGCTTGGCACGGTTGTTTATACCGCGCAGACTCGCGTTCGGTTGGTTGCCACTGTGGGCCTTCTTCCAGACATCTCCATCTTGCCGCTGCCAAAGGCGGAAATATCCGTACCGTTGCTGCTCGATGTCGGCAGCGCCCGTGGTGAGCTGACGGCCGTTTCCTGCCGCAGCAATGATGCATCGACCGCCTCGGTTACGATCGCCGCGCGCCTCGCGATCGCACAGATGTATATTGCCGATATCAGAACGGCCACACAGATCAAAGACTTCACTCGCCTGCCAACTTTGAACGATGCAACGCTCATCAATGTCAGCGCCACCAGTCTTCTGGGCGATCTTCTCAGCTTGAAGGTGACCGCAGGAAACGGTTCGGGTGTCAACGCAGCAATCAGCAATGTTCGCGAAACGCCGCTGACGTTCAATGCACTGGCGATTCAAAGCCATACGATCAAGACGGCGTCGGTTGAGAACTACGCGCAGACCTTGACGTCAAGCCTGCTCAAAAATCTGGCTCTGAACGTCGAACTCAAACCACTGAAGGTAAGCGTTGATATTCGGGCGCTTGTTAAGCCCATCCTTTCGGACGCCGTCATCCCCCTCGACACCCTGCTCAACACCATCCTCACCGCGCTCGGGGTAAAACTCGGTTCGGTCGACGTGTGGGTAAACGGCGTGAACTGCAGCCAACCGGTTCTGGTTCAATAGAACGCATTGGCGACCGGCCTCTCGGCAGCGAGAACGACGCTACGGGCGGGACATGTCATGCGGCCTTCCTCGGCTTCCGCGCCGTCGAACGCTATCCAGGCCAAGCCCTCATGGTGAGGCAGGGCAAGGGTGCAGGGTTGATCGGCACCGTTGATCAGGATGGCGATCCGCCACGAGTCGGTCTTGCGGATCAGAGCGAGCTGGCGGTTCTGGCCGTCATGCCAATCACCTTCGGTGAAGGCCTGGCCGTCGGGGCGCTGCCAACTGACGTCGGCGTTGCTGAGGAATGCCGCGGCATTAAGGTCGAGAAAAGAGCGGCGGAAACGTGACAGGGCCTGCGCGTGCTTCAGCAGTTCGGCGTCAGCGTTCGCCCAGTCGAGCCAACTGATCTCGTTGTCTTGCGCATAGGCGTTGTTGTTGCCGCGCTGGGTGCGACCGAACTCGTCTCCAGCGGTCAGCATTATCGTGCCCGTCGAGGCGAAAAGCGTGCCGAGCATGGCCCTGATGTCACGGCGGCGGGCGTTCTGTATTGCAGGATCGTCGCTCGCGCCTTCGACGCCGTGGTTCCATGACAGATTGTCGTCGTGCCCGTCGCGATTGTCTTCGCCATTGGCAGCGTTGTGCTTGTGTGCGTAAGCGGTGAGATCGGCTAGCGTCATGCCGTCATGAGCGGCGATGAAGTTGACGCTTGGTGTCTCGTTCGCGTCGCCGTTGCCGAAGATGTCCGAAGACCCGGACAGGCGCGTCGCCAGGGCGGCCAGGCTGCCGTCTCCGCGCCAGAAGCGCCGTACATCATCGCGATAGCGGTCGTTCCACTCCAGGAACGGTGTGGGGAAGTTGCCGAGCTGGTAGCCGTTCGGGCCGATATCCCAGGGTTCGGCGATCAGAACCCGATCAGCCAGAACGGGGTCTTGCCGCATAGCCTGAAGCAGTTCGGCTTGCGGGGAGAATCCCTGCGCATCGCGCCCGAGTATCGGCGCAAGGTCGAAGCGGTAGCCATCGACGCCGGCATAGAGAACGAAGTGGCGCAGTGAGTCCAGCACGAGCCGCTGCACAGCGCGGTGGTCGCAGGCCAGCGTGTTGCCGGTGCCGGTGTCGTTCACCAGCCGGCCATCCGCGCCATGCCGAAAATAGGTTTGCGCATCGAGCCCGCGAAGCGACAGCGTCGGCCCCTGCCCATCACTTTCGCCGGTATGGTTGAAGACGACATCAAAGATGGTGCCGATCCCGGCCTGGCGCAGCGCCGCGACCGTTTCGCGCAATTCGGTCAGTCCACCCGGCGCTAAACGCGGATCGAGCGCGAAATAGGAAACGGGATTGTAGCCCCAGGCATTGCTCAGCCCCAGCGGCGGCAGATGCCGTTCGTCGATCCAGGCATGAACCGGCATGAGTTCGACGGCAGAAACGCCGAGCTTCAAGAGATGCTCTATGATGACGGGCTCAGCGAGGGCCGCGATCGTGCCGCGCTTGTGCTCCGGTACGTCAGGATGCTGCATGCTGAAGCCACGCACATTCAGCTCGTAGATCAAGCCGCCCGGTTTGAAGAGCGGAGCTTGTTGATCGAGTTCAGGCGGAAGCCGGGTCACGACGCTCTTCGGCATCAGGGCTGCCGTATCGATACGCTCGTCACGTCGGGCGGCGAGACGCGGATCGTAGCAATAGGCGCGGTCGATCGTCAGGGAATAAGGATCGGTCAGGAGCTTGGCGGGATCGAACCACAGGCCGGCGGCAGGATCATACGAGCCATCTGCGCGGAAGCCGTAGCGCGCGCCTTCACCGATGCCGGCTACATGCAGTGAGAATACGCCATCTTCGCCGCGCGACAACTCACGCCGCGCGACTTCGTGGTCACCGCTTTTGTCGAACAGCGAAACCCAGACCCGCTCCGCCGCGCCGGACCAAACGGCGAAGTGAGTGCCACGCTCGTCTGGGATGGCGCCAAGCGTCATGCGGAGCGAAGAACATGCGGGAAGGAACCGTTGGCCATTGTGCGGCCTAGTGATCGTAGGCGGCAAGCGCTGCTGGAAGCGCCTGGATCACTGCGTTACCCGCAGCGGGCAGGCCCGCCAAGATAGCGCTCACGACTTCTTCGCGCGACGCGCCGGCTTTTTTAGCTTCCGCAACATGGAATGCGATCCCGCTCTCCAGACGCGTCGCAGCCAGGATGCCGAGATAAACCAAGGCCTCTGTCTTCGCGTCCAGCGTCGAAGCCTCTCCAAGCCCCTTGGCCGCTTGCAGCCAAGCTTTCTGGTGTGCCGGCGCCTCTGTCATGAAGGCCTGAAACGCATTGCTCACCTTTGACATATCGGCCATGTCAGAAGCCTTCCTTATGTGATGACGCTCGGTTCGTTGCGGCCGGTCTTGGCACGGATGCCGGCGATTTCGTCGGCGGCGGCGATGAGGTCGGCGAGCGCTTCCGGGGTCGGCACGTCGTGCTTGGCGGCGTCGGGTTCGAAGCGCTCGATGTAAACGCGCAGTGTCGCGCCTGATGTGCCGGTGCCCGACAGGCGGTATACGATGCGCGAGCCGCCTTCGAACAGGATGCGGATGCCCTGATTGGCGCTGGTGGAGCCGTCGACCGGATCGAGGTAGGAGAAGTCGTCGGCGGCTGCGATCGTCATGCCCTGCACGCTCGTGCCGGCCAGGCGGTCGAGCTTTTCGCGCAGTTCGGCAACGAGGCCGTTGGCCGCGGCGGTTTCGACATCCTCGTAATCGTGGCGCGCATAGAAGTTGCGGCCATATTCGGTCCAGTGGGCTTCGGCGATCGCCTTTACGCTTTCGCCGCGCACGGCCAGGATGTTCAGCCACAGCAGAACGGCCCAAAGACCGTCCTTTTCGCGCACATGGTCGGAGCCGGTGCCGGCACTTTCCTCGCCGCAGATCGTGGCAAGACCGGCATCCAGCAGGTTGCCGAAGAACTTCCAGCCGGTTGGCGTTTCGTAAGCCTTCACGCCGAGCTTCTCCGCCACGCGATCAGCTGCGCGGCTGGTCGGCATGGAGCGGGCGATGCCCTTCAAGCCGCCGGCATAGGCCGGCGCCAGATGCGCGTTGGCGGCTAGCATGGCCAGCGAGTCCGAAGGCGTGACGAAGATGCCTTTGCCGATGATGAGGTTGCGGTCGCCGTCACCGTCGGATGCCGCGCCGAAGTCCGGCGCATCATCCGACATCATCAGGTCGTAGAGGTCCTTGGCATGCACCAGGTTCGGATCGGGATGATGGCCGCCGAAATCTTCCAGCGGCACGAAGTTCTTGACGCTGCCTTCCGCCGCGCCCAGCCGATGCTCCAGGATTTCCTTGGCGTACGGGCCGGTTACGGCATGCATGGCGTCAAAGGTAAGGCGGAAGCCGCCCGCGATCTTCGCCTTGATGGCGGCGAAATCGAACAGCTCTTCCATCAAGGCGGCGTAATCGGCGACGGAATCGATGATCTCGACATCCATGGTGCCGACCTCGACGCGGCCGATCTGGTCGAGATCGACATCCGGCGTTTCGCAGATCTTGTAGGTGTCGATCACCCTTGAGCGCGCATAGATCGCGTCGGTGACTTTTTCCGGTGCGGGGCCACCGTTGCCGGTATTGTACTTGATGCCGAAGTCTTCGTTCGGACCACCGGGATTGTGGCTGGCCGAGAGGATCAGACCACCAAATGCCTTGTTCTTGCGGATGACGTTGGACGCGGCCGGCGTCGAGAGAATACCGCCCTGCCCCACGAGCACGCGGCCGAAGCTATTGGCGGCGGCCATTTTGATCGCGATCTGGATGACTTCGCGATTGAAGAAGCGGCCATCGCCGCCGATCACCAAAGTCTCCCCCTCGAAGCCTTCAAGACTGTCGAACACCGACTGAATGAAGTTCTCGACATAGTTCGGCTGCTGGAAAACCGGCACCTTCTTGCGCAGGCCGGATGTGCCCGGCTTCTGGTCGGGGAAGGGCGTGGTGGAAACAGTTTTCATAGATGTGTTCCCCGAAGGAGCGAGCGATAAACGTCGATATAGCACTCGGCGCTGTGGTCCCAAGACACGTCCGACTTCATCGCCTGGACTTGCATCTGCCGCCAATTGTCGGGCTCGCGATGCACGTTGAGCGCGCGGCGGATGGCGTTCAGGAAAGGCTGCCGTGCCAGCGGCTCGAACTGGAAGCCCGTAGCGACCTTGGCCGTAAGCGCCGCTTCGTTGGCGTCGATGATCGTATCCGCCAGACCGCCGGTGCGGGTCACGATCGGCACGCAGCCATAGCGCAGGCCGTGCAGCTGCGTCAGGCCGCAGGGTTCGAAGCGCGACGGTACGAGAATGGCGTCGGCACCGGCCGTGAGTTGATGCGAAAGCGCTTCGTCATAGCCGGTCACGACGCCGATGCGGCCGGGATGACGGCCGGCTGCTGCATGGATTTCGCCTTCGAAGCGCGCGTCGCCATTGCCCAGCAGCGCAACTTTGGCGCCCATACCGACGATGTCGTCCAGGCAATCGACGAGAACGTCGATGCCCTTCTGCCAGGTCAGGCGGCTGACTAGGCATAGAAGCAGGCTGTCGTCACGATCGAGACCGAAGCGCTCTTCCACATGGTGGCGATTGCTCTGACGGTCATCGAGCACATCGGCGGAATAGTGCGCAGGCAAATGCGGGTCGGTTTGCGGGTTCCACTGATCGATATCGATACCGTTGACGATGCCGACCAGGGACGCGGAACGATCATTGAGGAGCCCATCCAGCCCCATGCCGAATTCAGGCGTGCGGATTTCCTGCGCATAGCTCGGGCTCACGGTGGTGATCGCCCAGGCGGACTGAAGGCCGGCCTTGAGGTAACCGACGCCCCCATAATATTCCACACCGTGGATCGACATGGCGTCATCCGGCAGACCGAGCTCGGCAAAGATGCCGGCATCATACTGGCCCTGAAAGGCCAGGTTGTGGATGGTGATGACGCTCGGCGTCGCGACGGCCGCGCCATAGCGCATGTAAGCGAGCGTGAGTGCGGCCTGCCAGTCATGGACATGAACGAGGTCGGGCCGGTAGTCGGACAGCAGGCCGCCTGCGATGTCAGCACCGGCGCGGGACAAAGCCGCAAAACGCCGCCAGTTGTCGCCCCAGTCCACGGCGCCGTTGCCGTAGATGCCGCCATCGCGCTCGAACAGATGCGGGGCGTTCAGCACGAACAGCTTCAGCCCGGCGACTTCCGCCTGGATGATCTCGGCAGAACCGCCATAGAAATCGCCCCAGGCAAACACGCTGCGCGCTGTGCCTGACGCATGCACGCGTGCCATGACCTGCTTGTAGCCGGGAATCAGCGTGGTGGTGCCGACGCCGTGGCGTTCAAGGGCCAGCGGCAGCGCGCCGGCCACATCGGCCAGACCGCCGGTCTTGACGAGAGGGTAGATTTCGGAGGCGACTGCGAGAACTTGCATCAGCTGTATGGAAGCCTGTCGATCATTTCCTGGGTGATGAGGCAAACCCCGCCTTCGGAGCGGCGGAAGCGGCGGGCGTCCACTTCCGGGTCGAAGCCGACAACGAGCCCTTCCGGGATTTCGACGCCGCGATCGAGAACCACCTTCTTCAGCTTGACGTTGCGGCCGACAATGCAGTCCGGCATCACCACCGCTTCTTCCAGAGAGGAGAAGGAGTTCACGCGCACACCGGTGAACAGAAGGCTGCTGCGCAGCATGGCGCCTGAGACGATGCAATCGCCCGAAACGAGCGATGAGATCGCGGAGCCGCGGCGGCCGTCTTCGTCATGCACGAACTTTGCCGGCGGGCGCACCTCGGCATAGGTCCAGATCGGCCATTCGCGGTCATAAAGATCGAGTTCCGGCACGACATCGGTGAGGTCGATGTTGGCTTCCCAATAAGCGTCGATCGTGCCGACATCGCGCCAATAGGCTTTGTCCTCGAAGCGCGACTTCACGCAGGAGGTCGAGAAGCGGTGCGCGACGGCTTTGCCGTGCTGGACGATGTAAGGGATGATGTCCTTGCCGAAGTCGCGGCTCGAGCCATGCGTGGCCGCATCGCGTCGCAGTTGTTCGAACAGGAACTTGGTGCGGAAAACATAGATGCCCATCGAGGCCAGCGCCATGTCGGGCTTGTCAGGCATGCCTGGCGGATCGGCGGGTTTTTCGACGAAAGCCGAGATGCGGTCTTCGCCATCCACATGCATGACGCCGAAACCCACGGCTTCCATGCGCGGCACTTCCAGACAGCCAACGGTCACATCGGCGTTCTGGTCAACGTGCTGACGCAGCATCAGCTCGTAGTCCATCTTGTAGACATGGTCGCCGGCCAGGATCACCATGAATTCGGGATGGTAGTCCTCGATGATGTCGATGTTCTGGAACACGGCATCGGCCGTGCCCTCATACCATTGATGCTCCGATACGCGCTGGCTGGCGGGCAGAATGTCGAAGCTTTCGTTGCGTTCGGGGTGGAGGAAGTTCCAGCCCTGCTGCAGATGGCGGATCAGCGAATGCGCCTTGTATTGTGTAGCCACGCCGATACGGCGGATGCCGGAATTGAGTGCGTTTGAGAGCGCGAAGTCGATGATGCGCGACTTGCCGCCAAAATATACGGCCGGTTTGGCGCGCCGGTCCGTCAGTTCCTTTAGCCGGCTTCCTCGCCCGCCGGCAAGCACATAAGCCATGGCGTCGCGCGCCAAGGGCTGCTCACGATTCCTGCCCATTCTTCCCTCCCGCCTGCACGTCCAGTCTCATTCCAAGTTCAGTTTGCGAAGTTCAGTTCGCAGTGCAAGTTGCACCATTGTAGCTAGAGGGGGAATGGCGAAAGTCGCGAGCCTTTATGCTTTATTTTGTCGAATACGCATATGATAAAAAAGGGCCGGTGCACGCACCAGCCCCCTCTCGTTGCGTCAGAATGCCCGGTCAGGCCGGAACGTCCCAGATCTCGCCGGCATATTGCCGGATCGTGCGATCCGACGAGAACCAGCCCATGCGCGCGGTGTTGTGGACGGCACGACGATTCCAGTCCGCGCTGTCACGCCACAGGTCATCCACACGGCGCTGTGCATCGGCGTAAGAGTCGAAATCGGCGGCGCACATGAAGGTGTCGTGCTCGTAAAGCCCACCGATCAGGCCGCGATAGCGCTCCGGCTCGTCATGCGAAAACACGCCCGACAGGATCGCCGACAGAGCCTGTGACAGTTCGGGCGAGTTCTCGATCGCTTCGCGCGGATTGTAGCCCTTTTCGCGTTCTTCCTTCACTTCAGCCGCGGTCAAACCGAAGATGACGATATTGTCTTCACCGACATGCTCCTTCATCTCGACATTGGCGCCATCCAGCGTGCCGATGGTCAGCGCCCCATTGAGAGCGAACTTCATGTTGCCGGTGCCGGACGCTTCCATGCCGGCCGTGGAGATCTGCTCCGACAGGTCGGCTGCCGGCATCATCACCTCGGCAAGGCTCACATTGTAGTTCGGGATGAACACAACCTTCAGCAAACCACGCACGGCCGGATCGTTGTTGATGACACGGCCGACATCATTGGCGAGCTTGATGATCTTCTTGGCGTTGAAATAGCTCGGCGCTGCCTTGCCGCCGAAGAATTTGACGCGCGGAACCCAGTCGCGCTCGGGATGCGAGCGAATCTGATCGTAGAGCGCCACGGCCTCGATGATGTTGAGGAGCTGGCGCTTATATTCGTGGATGCGCTTGACCTGAATGTCGAACAAAGCCGACGGATCGAGGTGGAGCCCCATCCGCTCGCTCACGACGCGCGTCAGCCGCTCCTTGTTGGCGCGCTTCACAGCGGCGAACTTTTCGCGGAACGAGGCGTCGTCGGCGAAGCGGTCAAGCTCCTGCAACGCCTCGATGTCGTCCATGAAGCGGTCGCCGATGGTCTCACGGATCAGCGAGGTCAGCGCCGGATTGCATTGGAACAGCCAGCGGCGTTGCGTGATGCCGTTGGTCTTGTTGTTGATGCGGTTGGGATAAAGCTGATGGAAGTCGGAAAACACCGTCTGCTTCATCAGATCGGTATGCAGTGCCGACACGCCGTTGATCGAATGCGATCCGGCGAAAGCCAGATTGCCCATCCGCACGCGGCGCTCGCCTTCTTCGCCGATCAGCGAAATGTTGCGGATCTGGCCATCGTCCAGGCCCTTGTCGCGGGCTTCGCGCAGAAGCTCGGCGTTGATGGCATAGATGATCTGCATGTGGCGCGGCAAAAGCTGCTCGAACACATGGATCGGCCAGCTTTCCAGCGCTTCCGGCAACAGCGTATGGTTGGTGTAGCCGAAGGTGCGGCGGGTGATGTCCCAGGCCGCTGCGAATTCGAAGCCGTGATTGTCGAGCAGAAGCCGCATGAGTTCGGCGACAGCAACCGCCGGATGCGTATCGTTGAGGTGAATCGCTGCCTTGTCGGGCAGAGAGGTCAGATCTTCATATTCGCCGAGATGGCGGTTGATGATGTCCTGCAGCGATGCGGCGGAGAAGAAGTATTCCTGCCGCAGCCGGAGTTCCTGGCCGGCGAGATGGGAGTCGGCGGGATACAAAACGCGGGTGAGCGCTTCCGCCTTGTTGCTTTCCTTCAACGCGCCGATGTGGTCGCCGGCATTGAAGGCATCGAGCAGGATCGGGTCGATCGGTATCGCCGACCATAGCCGCAGCGTGTTGACCCGCTTGCCGCGCCAGCCCACAACCGGCGTGTCATAGGCGGTCGCCAGCACGCGCTCCTGCGGTCGCCAGATATTGCCGGAGGGCTGGCCAAGTTCGTCCGTTAGCGCCTCGACCGTGCCGCCAAAGCCGATCTCATAGGCGCGCTCGCGGCGGTCGAAATCCCAGGGATTGCCGTGTTCAAGCCAGGTTTCCGGCAACTCCACCTGGTTGCCGTCGTGGATTTCCTGGCGGAACAGCCCGTGCACGTAGCGGATGCCATAGCCATGCGCCGGCACGTCCACGGTCGCCATGGATTCCATGAAGCAGGCCGCGAGACGGCCCAGACCGCCATTGCCGAGTGCGGCGTCTGGCTCGAGTTCGGCGATCACATCGAGATCGACGTCGAGCGAAGCCAGGGCTTCGCGCACGTCTTCCAGCATGCCCATGTTGGAAAAGGCGTCGCGCATCAGGCGGCCGATCAGGAATTCGAGCGACAGGTAATAAACGCGCTTGCCGCCGGCCTTGTAGGTGCGCTCGGTCGAGTCGATCCAACTCGTCACGATGCGATCGCGCACGACCTTGATCGAGGCATTCAGCCAGTCATGCCCGGTCGCCACATTGGCATTCTTGCCAACGCGGAACATAAGGGCCTTGAGAATTTCGTCTGCCAGTGTGCCCGGCGCCGCCTGCGGCGCGATCGGGTGGTGCTTCTTTGGAAGTATCTGTCCGCTCATCGCCTTTTCCAGGTTGCGTTCGCCGCTCCTCCGACCAACATCCTCCCATCCTGCCTTTAACATAGGCTAAGCCGCCGACGGCAGTCTTAAAAGAAAAGGTTCGAAAAAGCTTACGCTGCGAGCGCGTCGGTTGGCGGCTGCATGGCGCCCGTCATCAAGGCAACCGCATCCGACATCGAGATTTGCTTGGGATCCACCACGCAAAGGCGGCGCCCGAGCCGGTGGATATGGATGCGATCGGCGACTTCAAAGACATGCGGCATGTTGTGCGAGATCAGCACGATCGGCAGGCCGCGCTTCTTCACGTCCTGAATGAGTTCGAGCACGCGGCGCGATTCCTTGACGCCGAGCGCTGCCGTCGGCTCATCCATGATGACGACGCGCGAGCCGAACGCCGCAGCGCGCGCGACCGCGACGCCCTGGCGCTGACCGCCGGACAGGGTTTCCACAGCCTGGCCGATATTCTGGATCGTCATCAAGCCAAGCTCGGTCAGCTTTGCGCGCGCCTGACGTTCCATGGCGCTGCGATCAAGCATGCGGAACCACTGGCCGAGCACGCCGGGCTTACGAATTTCACGCCCGAGAAACATGTTGTCGGCGATCGATAAAGCCGGCGACAGAGCGAGGTTCTGGTAAACGGTCTCGATACCGGCATCGCGCGCTTCCATCGGCGACTTGAAGTTGACCAGCTGGTCTCCCAGTCGGATCTCGCCTTCGTCAGGGATGGTGGCGCCCGAAATCGCCTTGATCAGCGACGACTTGCCCGCGCCGTTGTCGCCGATCACGGCCAAGATTTCGCCGGGATAAAGATCGAAATCGGCATGGTCGAGCGCAGTGACCCGGCCATAGCGCTTCACCAGACCCCTAGCGGAAAGAAGCGGCTTCACGCCTGTCTCGTGCGGGATCTGGCTCATGCTGCAACCTTTCTGATCCACTGGTCGATCGCGACGGCAAGGATGATCAGCGCGCCGATCAGCAGGTAGGTCCATTGCGGATCGGTGCCGATGAGGCGGAGACCAAGCGAAAACACGCCGACGATCAAGGCGCCGAACAGCATGCCGAGGATCGAACCGCGCCCGCCGAACAGTGAGATGCCGCCGATCACCACCGCAGTGATGCTTTCGATGTTGGCGAATTGTCCCGCCGTGGGTGACACCGAGCCGATGCGCCCGATCAGGCACCAGCCGGCCAGCGCACAGATCAGCCCGGACAGGACGTAAACAGTGACCAGCATCGGCCGCACCCGCACGCCGGACAGTTTCGCCGCTTCAGGATCATCGCCGATCGCATGGAGATGCCGGCCCCAGGCCGTGTGGTTCAGTACGTACCAGAGCAGCGCGACCAGCAGCACCATGGCAATCACGCCATAGGTGAAGACGGCATTGCCGATCTTGAAGGTCTCGCCGAAGAACTGAAGCAGCGGCGCCTGCGCGCCGATCTCCTGGCTGCGGATCGTTTCATTGGCGGAATACAGGAAGTTGGTGGCGAGGAAGATCTGCCAGGTGCCCAGCGTGACGATGAAGGGTGGCAGCTTCATCACTGACACCAGCACGCCATTGATGTAGCCGCACAGCGCGCCAACCGCGAAGCCGCACAAAACGGCCAGCGCAGGTGGAAGACCGTAGCGGAAGGTGAACTGCCCCATCACCACCGAAGACAGTACCATGATCGCACCGACTGACAGGTCGATGCCGGCGGTTAGGATCACCAGCGTCTGTGCGGCGCCGACGATGCCGACGATCGCCACCTGCTGCAGGATCAGCGTCATGGAGAAGGCGGAAAAGAAGCGCCCGCCGATGATCGCGCCGAAGATAACCAGCGACGCCACCAGCACGATCAGCGGAACGGCGGCGGGGCTGGAATGGAGGAATTGCTGGGCGTGCTGAAGCGCCGTGCGCCGTTCCGGCTCGAAATTCGCAACGGATGTTTCGCTGCCGGACAGAACAGTCTCGAACTCCTGAGGTCTGTGCAGACCGGCCGATGTTTCGCTCATGCTGCTCTCTCCCGCGGCCTGTTCATTCGTCCGAAGGCGCTCGATCGCGCCCGATAGTGCCGATGGTGATGAGGAGGACCAGTTTCCCGGCCCTCCTCCTGCAAGCCCGTTGTTTTTAAACGGGCCGCCTCCCCTCAACTGCTCAGCGCGGCGTCAGCCCCAGCACTTGCCGAGACCGGCCCTGGAGTCGATCGATTCGACGCCCGGTGCCGGCTTGTCGGTGACAAGCGTCACGCCCGTATCGACGAAATCCTTGCCGGCCGTCGGCTTCGGCTTTTCGCCGTTTTCAGCAAAGGTCTTGATGGCTTCCACGCCAAGGGCCGCCATTTGCAGCGGATATTGCTGCGAGGTCGCGCCGATCGCACCATCCGCGACGTTACGAACGCCCGGGCAACCGCCATCGATCGAGACGATCAGCACATTGTCCTGGATGCCGAAGGCCTTCAGCGCCTCGTAAGCGCCTGCTGCAGCCGGCTCGTTGATGGTGTGGACGACATTGATGCCAGGATCCTTCTGGAGAAGGTTCTCCATGGCCTGGCGGCCGCCCTCTTCATTGCCGTTGGTGATGTCATGACCGACGATGCGCGCATCGTCCTCGTCGCCGATGCGGTTGCCGTCCTTCACGTCAATGCCGAAGCCTTCCATGAAGCCTTGGTCGCGCAGAACATCGACCGAAGGTTGCGATGGTGTCAAATCGAGGAAGGCGATCTTGGCGTCTTTCGCCTTGTCGCCGAGGGTTGCAGCCGCCCACTGGCCGATCAGCTTGCCGGCGAGGCGATTATCGGTGGCGAAGGTCGCGTCGGCCGCATCGGCCGGCTCGAGCGGGGTGTCGAGGGCGATTACCAGCATGCCGGCATCCCTGGCCTTCTGAATCGAGGGCACAATGCCCTTCGTGTCGGACGCCGTGATCATCAGGCCCTTGGCGCCATCGGCGATGCAGGTCTCGATCGCCGCGACCTGGCTTTCGGAGTCGCCGTCGATCTTGCCGGCATAGCTCTTCAGGTTGACGCCGAGTTCCTTGGCGCGCGCCGTGGCGCCTTCCTTCATCTTGACGAAGAAGGGGTTGGTGTCGGTCTTGGTGATCAGGCAAGCGGTAACAGGCTCCTGCGCGGAGGCCGGTGTGCCCAGTGCGATCAGGGCAGCCGCAGCCGCGCCGAACACACCTGTCTTCAACAGGGTCTTCGTGGTCATCGTTCCTCCCAGCCAGCTTCTCGCGTCGTGTCGAGCGAGCCCGGCAATTCTCCTCCGGCAGCCGCGAGCCGCGGCACCTGATGCGAGCAAACATCAGCGCTGGGGCGCTGTCAATCTGCACGAATTTAGGTGTTGAGACCGCTGACATACACCGCCACGACCGGATAGGAACCACGACCCTCGACCTTGCGGACCTGCTCCGCTAAATGCGGACAAGAACAAGACCTCGCATGCCGCCTCGGCATGGCTTGATTGGGAGACCAGACGATGATCGTTTGCTGCGGCGAAGCCTTGATCGACATGTTGCCGCGCAAATCCACGGATGGCGAAGACGGCTATGTGCCTTATGTCGGCGGCGCGGTTTTCAACACGGCCATCGCGCTTGGCCGGCTCGACATTCCGACCGGCTTCTTCACCGGTATCTCCACTGATTTCTTCGGCCAGCAGTTGCAGGATGCGCTTGCGGCCAGCCATGTCGATCCCCGCTACATTCACCTTTCCGACCGTCCCACCACGATGGCCTTCGTGCGCCTGAAGGACGGGCATGCCAGCTACATGTTCTATGACGAGAACACGGCGGGTCGCATGCTGATGCCCGAGGACATGCCGATCCTTTCGCCGGATGTGGAAGCCCTGCACTTCTCCTGCATCAGCCTGATCCCGGAACCCTGCGGCTCGACCTATGAAGCGCTGATGCAGCGCGAGAAGAATGCGCGGGTCATCATGTTCGACCCCAACATCCGCAAGGACTTCATCCCGGATCGCGAGGCACACCGCGCCCGCATGATGCGGATGCTGGAAATGTCGGACATCGTGAAACTGTCCGACGAAGATCTCGCCTGGTTCGGCGAGACCGGCGACCATGCGGAGATCGCCGAGCGCTGGCTGCACAAAGGGCCGAGCCTCGTGATCATCACCATGGGCTCGAAAGGCATCGCGGGCTATACCTTGGAGCATTCCGTCCATATCCCGGGCGAGGCCGTGACCGTGCAGGATACGGTCGGCGCTGGCGATACCGTAAATGCCGGCGTGCTTGGTTATCTCCATGACAACCACCTGCTGTTCGAGAACTCCATCGTCGGCCTGACGGAAGACCAGATTCGTGCAGCCCTCACCTTCGCCAACCGCGCAGCAGCGGTGACCGTTTCGCGCGCGGGCGCCAACCCGCCCTGGCGGCACGAGCTAACAGCCTGATCGGCAGCTTTCAGTCTGGCTTCGTATCCGCGATGAACCAGGGATTGGAGAAGTCGCAATCCTCGGCCTGGCCGCGTTTGCCGTAAGTAAGGGGCTCGCCGTCGACCCTTCGGGTCGTGCCCCCGGCAGCGCGCAGGATCGCATCGCCTGCTGCCGTATCCCATTCCATGGTGCGGCCGAAGCGCGGATAGATGTCAGCCTCGCCTTCGGCCAAAAGACAGAACTTCAGCGACGAGCCGATGGAAACCAGCTCAACCGCGCCGCAGGTCTGGATGTAGCTGTCGGTTTCTTCCGTGCGATGCGACCGGCTGGCCACGACGGTTGGGACCCTGGTCGGGGTCCGCACGATGATGTTGCGGCGCTCGCCGGGCTTGTGATTGACCGTATCGATGCGAAACGCGCCTTCCGGGCTCGCACTATAAAGAACACTGCGCGCCGGCGCATAAACTACGCCGATCACCGGAATACCCTGCCGAATCAACGCGATATTAACGGTGAACTCCGGGTTGCGCTTGATGAACTCACGCGTGCCATCGAGCGGATCGACCAAGAAGAACAGCCCGTCGAGTTCGGGCGGGCAGATGCCGGCTGACGCTTCTTCTTCAGCCACGCAGGGTATATCCGGATACGCTTCGCGCAAACCGGCGAGGATGATCGCTTCGGCCTTCGCGTCGGCCTCAGTCACGGGCGATGCATCCGCCTTCAGCTCGACCGGGAAATCAACTTGATAAACATCCATCACCGCCCTGCCCGCCTGCAGGGCCAGGGTCTCGAAGGTGGCGAGGATGTCGCGGTCGCTTGTTTGGGTCATGCCCTCAGTAATAACCGCGTTCTCGCAGCCAGTCTTCCACTTCGATGGCTAAATCTTCAGGCGAACGACCGAAGGGCTGGAGGTGGATGTCTGCATGCTCCGGCGCTTCATAGGGCGAATCGACGCCTGTGAAGTTCTTGATCTCGCCACGCAGAGCTTTGGCATAAAGCCCCTTGGGATCGCGACGGGCGCATTCCGCGAACGGCGTATCCACGAAGATCTCCACGAACTCGCCCTCTCCCATCAGCTCGCGTGCCATGCGGCGCTCGGCGGTAAACGGTGAGATGAAGGAAACGAGGACCAGCAGGCCGGCGTCGGCCATCAGCTTCGCCACTTCTGCCACGCGTCGAATGTTCTCGACGCGGTCCTGATCGGTGAAGCCGAGATCGCGGTTCAGACCGTGGCGGACATTGTCGCCATCCAGCACATAGGTGTGCCGACCCTCCGCATTAAGCTTCTTTTCGACCAGGTTCGCTACCGTAGATTTGCCGGAGCCGGATAGGCCGGTGAACCATAACACGGCGGGCTTATGCCCCTTCAAAGCCGCGCGCGACGCCTTGCTGACATCCAGCGCCTGCCAGTGAATGTTTTCGGCGCGGCGCAGCGGATGGTGGATCATGCCGGCCGCAACCGTTGCATTGGTGATGCGGTCGATCAGAATGAATGCGCCCGTGGCGCGGTTTTCCACGAAACTATCAAACGCGATGGGCGCCTGCGTGGAGATATTGACGACGCCGACTTCGTTCAGCGCCAGCGACTTCGCCGCTTCCTGCGCGAAACTGTTGACGTTAACGCGATGCTTGAGGTCCGTGACCGTTGCCGTCGACTGGTCGGTTTCGGTGCGCAGGATATAGGACCGGCCAGGCAGCAGCGGCTGTTCGGCGAACCAGACGAGGTTCGCGGTAAACTGGTCGGCCACATGCGGGCGGGCGCTGGGCGCAACAAGCGCGTTGCCGCGGGAAGCCTCGACCTCGTCCTCGAGCAGCAAGGTCACCGCCTGCCCTTCCACCGCACGGATCAGGTCGCCGCGCGGGCCTATGATGCGCTTGATCCGCGACGGCTTGCCCGACTTGGCAACCACCACGGCATCCCCTTGCCCGATCGAGCCGGCCGCGACCGTTCCGGCAAAGCCACGGAAGTCGAGATTGGGACGGTTTACATACTGGATCGGGAAACGGAACGGCTTTTGCGCCGCCCCTTGTCCGAGATCGATGTCTTCCAGATGCTCCAGCAAGGAGGGTCCAGCGTACCATGCCATGCGATCGGAGCGCGCAATGACGTTATCGCCATAGCGTGCCGAAATTGGGATCGGTGTGATCGTGGCAAAGCCGAGATCGCCTGCAAATGCGCGATAATCGGCAGCGATCTGGCCAAACACCTCTTCGCTATAACCGACGAGGTCGATCTTGTTGACCGCCAGCACGATGTGGCGGATGCCGAGCAGCGAGGCGATGAAGGAGTGGCGGCGCGTTTGCGTCAGCAGACCTTGCCGCGCATCCACCAGCACGACGGCCAGATCGGCCGTCGAGGCTCCCGTCGCCATGTTGCGGGTATATTGCTCATGGCCAGGCGTGTCGGCGACGATGAACTTGCGCTTCGGCGTCGTGAAGAAGCGATAGGCCACGTCGATCGTGATGCCCTGCTCGCGCTCGGCCTCCAACCCGTCGACCAGCAGGGCGAAATCCAGATCCGTGCCGGTCGTGCCGTGTTTCTTTGAGTCATTCTCGAGGGTTGCGAGCTGATCCTCGAAGATCAGTTTTGTATCGTAAAGCAGCCGACCAATCAGCGTCGACTTGCCGTCATCCACCGAGCCGCAGGTCAGGAAGCGCAGCAGCGATTTCTGTTCCTGAGACGCCAGGAAGGCGCGGACCTCATCGCGCAACGCATCTTCAGCCACATCCACTTCGCGCAAGGCAGCGACGGCGCTCATCAAAAGTATCCCTCGCGCTTCTTCTTCTCCATCGACCCGGTTTCGTCACGGTCGATCAAGCGGCCCTGCCGTTCGGAGGTACGCGCAACCAGCATTTCACGCACGATGTCTTCGGTGGTCTCGGCGTCGGACTCGATGGCAGCCGTCAGCGGATAGCAACCGAGCGTGCGGAAGCGGACAAGCCTATGCTGCGGGACTTCACCGGGCAGAAGCGGCATGCGGGAGTCGTCCACCATGATCATCTGACCGTCGCGCTCCACCACCGGCCGACGATCCGCGAAGTAAAGCGGCACGATCGGGATGTCTTCCTGGAGGATGTATTGCCAGATATCCAGCTCAGTCCAGTTCGACAGCGGAAACACGCGGATCGACTCACCCGGCGCCACGCGCGTGTTGAAGATGTTCCACATTTCCGGACGCTGGTTCTTCGGGTCCCAGCCATGCTTGGCATCGCGGAAGGAGAAAATGCGTTCCTTAGCACGCGACTTTTCCTCGTCGCGCCGCGCTCCGCCGAAAGCGGCGTCGAAACCATAGAGATCAAGCGCCTGGCGCAGGGCTACGGTCTTCATGATGTGGGTATGCGTATTCGAGCCATGGTCGAACGGATTGATATTGTCGCGCACGCCTTCCGGGTTCTGGTGAACCAGAAGATCAAAGCCGTGCTGCGCCGCCATCCGGTCGCGGAACGCGATCATCTCGCGGAACTTCCAGCCGGTGTCGACATGCAGAAGCGGAAACGGCAGCTTGGCCGGCGCGAAGGCCTTCAAGGCCAGATGCAAGAGAACGGCCGAATCCTTGCCGATCGAGTACAGCATCACCGGCTTGGAGAAAGTCGCTGCAACTTCACGGAAGATATGGATGGCTTCGGCTTCAAGCCGGTCGAGATGGGTCAGCGTGGAAGGCATCGCTTGGGGTGCGCCTGGCAGACAGAAGAATTTTGTTCTGCATACGCCTTCGCAAGCCAAGCTCTCAAGAAATGCCGATCTAAGATTTCGGGTTCTCGTAGAACGTATATACCGCCGAAGGCGGTTCGACGTTTTCATCCAACAAAAAAGCCACCGCCGTGAGGCAGTGGCTTCCTTAATGGTCAAATTCGACGACTTACTTGCAGCCGTTTGCCGTGGTTGCGGTTGCAGGCGAGCCTGCAGGGCATTC
>NZ_DAMBUH010000030.1:0-13228 GCF_032053605.1 Tianweitania sp. | reverse complement strand
TTGCCGCCGGAATTGCTTTCGGCCGAGCTATCATTGGTGCCACCAGCGCTGGAGCCGGACTGGTTCGAGCCATTTGCGTTGCCGCCGGCGGAGTCTGTGCCTCCACCCTGGCCACCCGCACCACCCGCGCCGTTGCCTGAGCCTCCGGCGCCGCCTGCACCAGTACCGCCAGAGTCATTGTCGTTGCTACCCGAGCCGCCGGAATTATTTCCGCTCGAATCTTGTGCCCATGCGGCGCCAACACTGCCGCTGGCCATCATCAGGGCGACCATACCTGCGAGTGCGATCTTCTTGTAAGCCATATCAGTTCCTTCCCAGACTCATTTGGACTTTCAAGACAACAAGCCGCAACAAGGGATAAAGTTTCCCCCGCTCGGAAACAAATCAGACGATCCGATCTATTAGAACTTGGAAATACTTCTTCAAGCACATGGCTGGGGCGCCTGGATTCGAACCAGGGAATGACGGTACCAAAAACCGTTGCCTTACCGCTTGGCTACGCCCCACCATCACCAACCGAGAATGGATCATCGGTCGTGAAAAGGATCGCCGGCCTATACACGCAGCGATCCCATCGATCAATCGGGATTGACCCAAGAACTCACAAATCAGGCGAGGCGCACGGCCTCGGTGACCTGCTCGATGATGTAGCGCTGCGTTTCCTCATCCAGATAAGGATGCATCGGCAAGGCAAACACGTCCTGCGCTACGGTTTCGCTCACAGGCAAACCGGCCGAAGCCTGCGGGTAGTCCTTGTAGGCGGTCTGCTGGTGCAGCGGCTTGGGGTAGTACACAGCGGTCGGCACGCCCTTGGAGCTGAGATAGCTCAAGATCTTCTGCCGGTCTTTGCCGGGTGCGCGCACCACATATTGCGCCCAGACCGAGGTCGAGCCTTCGGCAATGCGCGGCACCTTCACGACGTTTGACAGGCCGTTGTTGTAGCGATCCGCCACTTCGTTGCGCGCCTCGATTTCCTCAGGGAAGATCGCCAGCTTCTCGATCAGGATCGCGGCCTGGATCGTGTCGAGACGGCCATTCATACCGATTCGGACATTGTCGTAGCGATCCGAGCCCTTGCCGTGAAAAAGGAGCGAGCGCAGCAGATCGGCTGTCTCATCATCATTGGTGTAGATCGCGCCACCATCGCCGTAGCAGCCGAGCGGCTTGGCCGGGAAGAAGCTGGTGGTGGTGAAGTCGCCGATCGTGCCGACCTTGCGGCCCTTGTAAACGCCGCCATAACCTTGCGCAGCATCGCACAGCAGCCACAGGCCGGCGTCGTGCACGATCGACTCGATGGCGTCGTAGTCCGCAGGCTGGCCGAACAGATCGACCGAAATGACGCCGACCACGTTGTGACCGGCAGATTTCGCCTCGCTCAAAGCGGCCTTCAGCTTTTCCGGATCGAGGTTGTAGCTGTCTTCGTCGATGTCCACGAATAGCGGCGTCGCATGCAGCTGGGCGACAACTTCGGCCGTCGAGGCGAAGGTGAAGCTCGGGCAGACGACGACATCGCCAGGACCGACATTCTTGGCCATCAGGCACAAAGTGAGCGCATCGGTGCCGTTGGAACAGGCGATCGCGTACTTCACGCCGGAGAATGCGGCCATTTCCTTTTCGAGCTGCGCGACTTCCGGCCCGAGGATGTACTGCCCGTGATCCAGAACCTTGGTGACTGCCGCATCGACCTTGTCGCGGATGCGCTTCTGCTGGGTGGCGAGATCGATGAAGGGAATGGTTGGATTGGTCATGGTCGTCCGCGTGCCCCAAGGTCAGTCTGAAACTGCGCGGTTGATAAAGCCGCCGCTTGAGATTCGGCAAATCACCTGTTGCGTCACTCTGTTGCAAAGAAGAAGGTGCGGTTGCAAAGAAAAAGGCGGGACCGAAGCCCCGCCTTTCCGCAAACGTCAGATTCGAGCGTTTAGGCGCGCAACGCGCGGATCGCGGCGACGAGCGAGGCTGCAAGAGCAACCTTGATCGCGTCGGCGAGCAGGAACGGCACGACGCCAGCGGTGAAGGCCGTTTCCGAGCCGATCAGCATAGCCAGCCAAGCGAAGCCGAGACCCATGATCGCGACCTCGCCGGCAACCATGGCCGCGCCGATCTTGAAGGGATTGCGGTCCCAGCCGCGATCGGCAGCCAGGCCGACAACGGTAGCTGCCACCACATAACCGGCCAGATAGCCGCCGGTCGTGCCCATCATGTAAAGGAGGCCGACGCCCTTTTCCGGGCTCGACTGGAACACTGGCAGGCCGGCGGCGCCTTCCGCCATGTACAGAAGGATGGTGGCGAGGCCGAGACGGCTGCCGAACAGGGCAGCAATCAGGAAGATGCCGAGCGTGCCCAGGCTGATGTCGACCGGACCGAGGAATACCTTGGTCTTAGCCGTCAGCGTCAGAAACAGCGTGCCGACAATGGCGAGGCCGACCTGCATCGCCAAGCGTGCGGTGCGATTCTCCGGTAGAAGACCGGAAATAAAGGGTTTTGCTAGCGATGCCGTGGCCATGTCCACTCCCCGAAACAGTTCCCGGCCCCCAAGGCCGGCTCGTCTTTCGGTATATTGGCTTCCATGCTAAGCGGCAACCGCCTTTGGACACTTGTTAGGTCTGCGGATGTCACTGGAATTGAGCATGGCCTTCGACGGCAAAGCTGGTGAAGCCATCGCGATGGCGCCGAACGTTTTGTGCGTCACAGCCAACAATCCGAGCCCCTACACCTTCCATGGCACCAACAGCTATATCGTGGGCACGGAGACACTGGCTGTCATCGATCCAGGCCCAGATGACCCGGCCCATCTCGGCGCCCTGCTGCAGGCGATCGATGGCCGGCCCGTGTCGCACATCTTCGTCAGCCATACGCATCGCGATCATTCGCCGCTGACGCCTGCCCTGAAGGCTGCAACGGGTGCGGAAGTTCTGGCACAAGGGCCGCATCGTGCCGCCCGTCCCTTGCGCGACGGCGAGGTCAACCCGTTTGCAGAAAACTCTGATTATGCTTTTGCGCCGGATCGTGCCTTGGCCGATGACGAGCTGGTACAAGGCGATGGCTTTGCGATCCGCGCGATCTACACGCCCGGTCATTGCGCAAACCACACCGCCTTTGCCTTGGAAGGCACCGGGCTGTTGTTTTCAGCCGATCATGTGATGGCCTTCGCCACGACCGTTGTCGCACCGCCGGATGGATCCATGTCGGACTTCATGGCCTCGCTCGACCGGCTGTTGCAGCGTGACGACCGCCTTTATCTGCCTGGCCATGGCGGCAATGTAGACAATCCGCTGCGCTTCGTGCGCGGGCTGAAAGCGCATCGCAAGATGCGTGAGCGGGCGATCCTGGAACGCTTCTCGGCCGGCGACCGCACCATCAAGGACGTGGTGGCCGCCATCTATCGCGACACCGATCCGCGCCTGCATGGGGCCGCCGCTTTGTCGGTTTATGCGCATGTCGAGGATCTGGTGGCTCGCGGATTGCTGCAGGCCGAACCTGATCTGGCGCTCGACGCACATTACAAGCCGGCGTGAACGGCGAGCTTACTGGCTGACTTGCGGCATCGCTGCGTCGGCCAGAACCGCGGCATCGAGATCGTCGAAGAATTGCTCGATGCGCACGGCGTTGTCGCCGAAGTCATGTCCGCCATAGCGCGAGGCCGAACGCATATCGACGTAAGCCATCGTTTCTTCGTCAGTGACGCGGATCGCGACATCGCACGGGAATCCGAGCAGGAATGAACCAGCCACAACGTTGATCGTCGCGGCAGGTCCGCTCATTTCAGGAAAAGCGCGCACGATCTGCCAGCCGCGATCCTCCACCAGCGTCACGATGATCTGGCGAATGCGCTCGGGCGGCAATGTGTAGGAATGGCCGATCACGGTCGGATAGGCGGCAAGCTGTTCTTCCGCCTCCCCTTCACTCATGGCGCGCGGTCTGTTCATCGCGGATGTCGGATTGGGCACCTGGCTCAGAAGCGGCCGGCTTTCCGTATCGGTGGTGATGTCATGCAGCATCGGCGTCGTCAGCCCGCGATAGGCCAGGAAGCCGACCGGGATCAGCGCGATAAACAGGAAGAAGCCGGCCACGACGAGGTTGGTGCCGACCTTATCGCCACGCGTCCACATACGATGGAAAGCAAGAAGAAAGGCGCAGAGCGACAGCACGATCAGGGCTGCCACCACCCCAAGCGTCATCAGGAAGGTTTCCGAATCGAGCCGGCCCAAGCGATGGGTCACCGCGGCCACAACGAACAGGATGACGGCAAAGATCGCGCTGCGGCGCGACCAGCGCGCCGCTCGCGATTGTCGCTCGGGATAGAGGGCAACCATGCAGGAGCTCAGGCCGTCGGCAAACGATAATCCTTGAACCGCTCGCGCAAGGTGATCTTCTGGATCTTGCCGGTCGCGGTATGGGGAATCTCATCAACAAAGGTCACGTCATCCGGCAGCCACCATTTGGCGACCTTGCCATCCATGAAGGACAGAAGCTCCTCGCGCGTCGGCTCCTTGCCGGGCTTCTTGACCACGACGAGCAGCGGCCGCTCGTCCCAGCGCGGATGCGCGATGCCGATCACCGCTGCTTCCGCGACATCGGGATGCGCCACGGCGAGATTTTCCAGATCGATCGTGGAAATCCACTCGCCGCCGGACTTGATGACGTCCTTGGCGCGATCGGTGATCTGCATGTAGCCGTCGGGGTTGATGTGGGCGACATCGCCGGTGTCGAACCAACCATCCTCGTCGAACTGCTCGGAGCCGGCACCGCCGTAGTAGGATTTGGCGACGGAGGGTCCTCGCACCTTAAGCCGACCGAAGGTCTTGCCATCCCATGGCCGCGGCTTGTCCTCGTCGTCGGTCACCTTCATCTCCACGCCGAAGGGTGCAAAGCCTTGCGTCTGCTGGATGTCGAGCTTGGCCTCACCGTCCAACTCGGTGAAGTCAGCCTTGAGCGTGCAGAGCGAGCCCAGCGGCGACATCTCGGTCATGCCCCAGGCATGAACGACCTCCACGTCGTAGTTGTCCTGGAACTTCTTCACGATCACGCGCGGACAGGCCGAGCCGCCGATCACCACCTTCTTCAGGTAGGGCAGTTTCTTAGCCGTTTCCTCCAGATGCTGCAGCAGCATCAGCCAGACGGTGGGAACTGCCGCCGAGAAGGTGACCTTTTCGGTATCGAGCAGTTCGTAGATCGACGAGCCGTCCATCTTGCCGCCCGGCATCACCAGCTTGGCCCCGATCATTGGCGCGCTTTGGCCGAGGCCCCAGGCATTGGCATGGAACATCGGAACGACAGGCAGGATCGTGTCGCGCGAGGAAATACCCATCGAGTCGGGCATCGCCGCGATCATGGCATGCAGGACGTTGGAGCGGTGGCTGTAGAGCACGCCCTTGGGATCGCCGGTGGTGCCGGAGGTATAGCACATGCCGGCGGCTGTGTTTTCATCGCCGTTGCAGTCATGCCAGGTGTAGTCGCCATCGGCGCCACCGAGCCAATCGTCGTAGGCCACGACGTTCGGCAGTTTGGTTTGCGGCAGATTGCCGGCGTCGGTCAGCACCACGATCCGTTTCAATGACGGCACGGCAGGCGCGATCTTTTCCACCAGCGGCAGAAAACCGGTGTCGACGAACAGTGCCTGGTCCTCAGCGTGGTTCATGATCCAGGCGATCTGATCGGGGAACAAGCGCGGGTTCAGCGTGTGATAAACGCCGCCCATGCCCATGATGCCGTACCAGGCTTCCAGGTGGTTGCCGGTGTTCCAGGCCAGCGTGGCGATGCGGTCGCCCGGCTTGTAGCCTTCCCGTTCCAGCAGCTGCGAAATCTTGCGGGCGCGAAGATGGATATCGGCATAGGTCGTTCTGATAATCGGCCCTTCCGACGAGCGCGACACGATCTCGCGACGCGGATGTTGTATCGCAGCGTGATCAAGGATCTTGTGGCATAGCAGCGGCCATTGCTGCATCAAACCAAGCATAGTCACCTCCCAGTAGTCAGGCCGCCAGTAGAGCTATGAACAGGCTGGATGTCCAGCACCTGGCTGGCACACGGCTCCGTTACGGAACTTCCATACCGATACCCCGTTCTTTCATGTCACTTGCCGGCGCAAGACGCATGACACTGCCTGCGCCTTATTTGTGACATCCGAACCGCCAAGGATCATCCGCGGCACGCAGAAGGCAAGCGCGGAGACCCAAGATGCAGGCGCAGCGAGTTTTGCAGGACGACTTTGACTTTTCCGAAGCGTTGGAAACGATCGAGCTGGAACTTGCACTTCAGGTTCAGGATGTTCCCGGCCTCGGCTTTGATGCGGCTGTTGATGCGGCCTTGACCAGCCTTGGCGGTCAGCTTCTGTTCAGCCTGCCCGCCGCGCCTGGAGAGGATGTTCGCGAGGTGGCCGCCGTTTCCATGCCGACGGGCGACGAAGGCGGTCGCAAGCTGTTGCTCGTGACCCTTGAGCAAGACGGCGAAACCATGCGCGTCGAGGATGCGAGTGACGGGCACAATCCTGTTGCTGATCTCGCCTGTTCCATGGCGGGTGTGCTCGATACCTTCGCCGTCAGCACGGCGCGCGAAGAAGAGCCGATCCTTCTTTAAACGTCTGTGAAGCGGGAACCTGCGACGTCCGCTCGCCCCGCCTTGAATGGAACACGCCGCCTTTGCTCGCGTTCATCGCTCACACAGCAATGAACAGGGAGAGCGGATCATGGACAGCTTCGACGCTTCAACCGCAAACAAGCAGCCGGCCTCGGGCGGCATCACAGTCGAGCCGTTCGATGGCGTCGTAACCGCAACCTTTGCGGACGTCATCATCGGCTCCTCGAAGGAAGCACTGCTTCTGCGCGAGGAAGATCACGATCCCGTCTTCTATATTCCTTTCAAGGACGTTTACTTCGACTTCTTGCGAAAGTCGCCGACCGTGACCCATTGCCCCCACAAGGGCGATGCTTCGCATTGGAGCGTTTCGGCCAATGGCGAAGGCATGGATGATGTGGTGTGGGCCTATGAGACGCCCTTCGCCGGCGTGGCCGAAATCGCCGGCCATGCGGCCTTCTATCCAAAGAAGGTCCGCATCGAAGCGGTCAACAATCAGACCGATCAGTCGATCGATCTCTGAGTGCTATGCACGATCACGATGACGGGTGCTCCTTTCATCGTGATCGCGGCGGGCGGCGTTGTGATCCTGCCGCCCTGTTGCGGCGCCGATTACCGGCCATTTCCTGGGCCATGAACCCAGACCTCTCCCCTTCAAGACTGTCCCGTCGCACGTTTCTGGCTGCTGCCGGCTCGGCCGCACTAGCACCGCTCCTGATCCGTAACGCCGCAGCTCAGGACATGGCGTGGAAAGCTGCCATCCTCGATCGCGCCAACGGCTTCGATGCTTTGCGCTCCCTGATCGTCACACGGGGCGGCCAGCCGCTGATTGAGGAGGTTCTTCGCTGCGGCCCGCTTACGCAAGGCGTGAACATCAAGTCTGCATCGAAGACGATCCTCTCCGTGCTTGTCGGCATCGCCATCGACAAAAAGGCGCTGGAAGGTCCGGATCAGAAGATCGTGCCATTGCTTGGCATTGCTGTACCATCTGACACCGATCCGCGTCTGCGCGATGTCACGATCGGTAACCTCCTGTCTATGCAGGCCGGACTTGAGCGTACGTCTGGTCCGAACTACGGCCGCTGGGTGCAAAGCCGCAATTGGGTACGCTACGTGCTGGAACAGCCTTTCGTCGATCAGCCCGGCGGAAAGATGCTGTACTCCACCGGCAACACGCATTTGCTGTCCGCCATCTTAACCCGCGTCACCGGTAAACCCACTCTGGCTCTCGCCCGTGAATGGCTGGCCGAGCCGCTCGACATCACCATTCCCGCCTGGTCGAAGGACCCGCAGGGCATCTATTTCGGCGGCAACGAGATGGTGCTTTCTCCCCGCGCCCTTCTGGCTTTCGGCGAGATGATCCGAAACGGCGGCAAGGTCGGCGATACGCGCGTTGTTTCGCAGGAATGGCTCGATCTCAGCTGGCAGCCGCGGACCGCCTCGCCTTGGACCGGACATCAATACGGCTATGGCTGGTTTCTGCGCGATGTCGGCGGGCAGCCGGTGCGTTACGCCTGGGGTTATGGCGGGCAGATGCTGTTCGTGGCGCCGCAAGCGAATCTGGTCACCGTGATGATCTCGGATCCGAACGCACCGTCCGGGCGCAACGGCTATGTGCAGGAGCTTCACAGCCTATTCGACAATATTCTCGTGGCTGCTCAGAAAGCAGCCTGAGCAACTGGCGTGCCGGTTGCATCGCCTTCGAGGCTGTCGAGCTTGACGAACTCGGCGCCCCGCGCTTTCAAGGCCAGCAACCCGGCTGCGACGCCCGCGCCGGCCTGATGGGTCGGCTGGTTAATATGGGCAATGATGACGTCACCGTCCTTCGCGGCCGCAATCCGCTTGGTGGTCTGGCTCGCGCCGAGCAGAGAACCGCCATCACCATTCAGGGAATAGCCGGCGATCTTCAATCCCAGCGCGTGAACCTCGCTGATCGCGCCTTGGCTGTATTTCGCAGTCGCACCGCGAAACCAGCGGGGATGCGCAACGCCGGCAGCAACCAAGGCATCCGCCCCGCCCTGCACTTCCACCTTCACCGCTTCGGGCGAGCCGGCAGCCTTCAGCCCATAAATTGTCGCCGCATGATCAACAGCGGGAATGTGGTTGGCGCCGTGATCCTCGATCTCGAACAGATCGGGATGCGCCTTCAGCACCGCCAAAGCGGCACTATTATGCTTCAACCAGCGGCCGGTCGCGAAGATCGTTGCCGGAATGTGGTTGGCGACCAGCGTGTCGAGAATGCGCGCATCGGTCTTGCCGCCGCACGCATCGAGCGTCACCGCCACCCGCAGGTGGTCACTGTGTGGAAGATGCAGGGATGGCTCAACGAGCGGCTCGGAGGACGCCGCACCGAGGGAGAGCAGAAAGGCAAAGACTGATAGGCTGAAGCGCATGGGACGGACTCAAGAAATGCAATCCGGTCCCGCTGCGCCCAGCCTGTGGCAAATGCGTGGCGCTACTTCTTGACCACCGCCGCCTGTGCAGCGGCGAGGCGTGCAATCGGCACACGGAACGGCGAGCAGGATACGTAGTCCAGGCCAACTTCCTCGCAGAAGCGAATGGAAGCGGGATCGCCGCCATGTTCGCCGCAGATGCCCAGCTTGATGTCGCCGCGTGTCCGCCGACCCTTCTCGGCTGCGATCCGCACCAGTTCGCCGACTCCCTCTACATCGATCGACACGAACGGGTCCTGCTCGATGATACCCTTCTGGCGGTAGGTTTCCAGGAAGCCAGCAGCGTCGTCGCGCGAGATTCCGAAGGTGGTTTGCGTGAGATCGTTGGTGCCGAAGGAAAAGAACTCGGCCTTTTCAGCAACCTTGTCGGCCTGAAGCGCTGCGCGCGGCAGTTCGATCATCGTGCCGACGAGATAATCGATCGGCATGTCGGCTTCGGCAATCACATCCTTGGCGACCTGATCGATGCGCGCCTTTACGTAATCGAGCTCCGCAACCAATCCGACCAGCGGCACCATGACCTCCGGAACGATCGGCTTGCCGGTCTTCTTGGCGGATTCGACAGCCGCCTCGAAGATCGCGCGCGCCTGCATTTCGGCGATTTCCGGATAGGACACGGCCAAGCGGCAACCGCGATGGCCGAGCATCGGGTTGAACTCGTGCAGCTCTTCCGTGCGATGGCGCAGCTTGTCGGGCTGCACGCCCATCGCAGCCGCGACCTCGGCGATTTCTTCCTCGGTCTTCGGCAGGAACTCATGCAGCGGCGGATCGAGCAAGCGGATCGTGACTGGAAGGCCGGCCATGATCTCAAACAGGTCGAGGAAGTCGGCGCGTTGCATTGGCAGCAGCTTGGCCAGCGCTTTGCGGCGGCCGTCTTCCGAGTCTGACAGGATCATCTCGCGCACGGCGATAATGCGGTCCTCATCGAAGAACATGTGTTCGGTGCGGCAAAGCCCAATGCCTTCGGCGCCGAAGGAGCGCGCCATGCGCGCGTCGGCAGGCGTTTCGGCATTGGTGCGCACCTTCATGCGGCGGATCTTGTCGGCCCATTCCATGATCGCGGCGAAGTCGCCCGACAATTCCGGCTGCAGCATCGGCACGGCGCCCTTCAGCACCTGGCCGTTGGAGCCGTCGATCGTAATGATGTCGCCCTTCTTGAAGGTCTGGCCCATCACGCTCATCGTGCCTGCACGCGCATCGACACGCAGCGTGCCGGCGCCCGACACGCAGGGCTTGCCCATGCCCCGCGCGACCACCGCCGCATGGCTCGTCATACCGCCGCGCGTGGTCAGAATGCCTTCGGACGCATGCATGCCGTGAATGTCTTCGGGGCTCGTTTCCACACGCACCAGAACGACCTTGCGGCCCTGCTTCTTCAGGTCTTCGGCTTCATCGGAAGTGAAGACGATTTCGCCTGTAGCAGCGCCCGGCGATGCCGGCAGGCCAACCGCCACGACGTCGCGCTTGGCCGACGGATCGATGGTGGGATGCAGCAATTGGTCGAGCGACGCCGGATCGATGCGTGCCACTGCTTCCTGCTGGGTGATCAACCCCTCGCCTGCCATTTCCACGGCCGTCTTGAGCGCTGCCTTGGCGGTGCGCTTGCCCGAACGCGTTTGCAGCATCCACAGCTTGCCGCGCTCGATGGTGAATTCGAGATCCTGCATGTCGCGGTAATGCTGCTCCAGCACATCGGCGATGCGGACGAATTCGTTGAAGGCGTCGGGCATCACCTTCTGCAGCGATGGCTGATCGGAACCGGCGGCAATGCGGGCTTCTTCGGTGATGTTCTGCGGCGTGCGAATGCCGGCCACCACGTCCTCACCCTGCGCATTGACGAGAAATTCCCCGTAGAGCGCCTTTTCACCCGTCGACGGATTGCGCGTGAAGGCAACGCCTGTGGCCGAGGTCTCTCCCATATTGCCGAACACCATGGCCTGGACGTTGACGGCCGTGCCCCAGCTTTCCGGGATGTCATGCAGGCGGCGATAGGTGATCGCGCGGGCATTCATCCAGCTCGAAAACACCGCGCCGATTGCGCCCCAAAGCTGTTCCTGCGGGTCCTGCGGGAAGGGCTGCCCCAGCTCTTCCTCGACCTTTGCCTTGTAAAGCCCGACGATCTTCTTCCAGTCAGCGGCCTTGATCTCGGTATCGAGTTCCAGCCCAAGACGGGCCTTCTGGTCTTCCAGGATCTCCTCGAAATGCTCGTGGTCGACGCCGAGCACGACATCGGAATACATCTGGATGAAGCGGCGATAGCTGTCCCAGGCGAAGCGTTCGTCCGACGCGTCCTGCGCGAGGGCTTCGACCGTTCCGTCGTTGAGGCCGAGGTTGAGAACGGTGTCCATCATGCCCGGCATGGACGCGCGGGCGCCTGATCGAACGGATACGAGGAGCAGCTTGTTCTTGTCGCCGAAGCGGCGGCCGGCGATCTCGCCAACCTTGGCCAAGGCGTCTTCGACCTGCCCCTTCAGCTCGGGCGGATAGCTCTGGCCGTGCGCGTAATAATAAGAGCAGAGTTCGGTCGTGACGGTAAAGCCGGGTGGTACGGGAAGGCCCAGGCTGCACATTTCGGCGAGGTTCGCGCCCTTGCCGCCCAGCAGGTTCTTGTCGCCGGCCCGTCCTTCAGCCGCGCCATCGCCGAAGCTGTAAACCCACTTTGCCATTCGTCCCTCCTGCAGCGGCCGATCAAGCTCAAAAAGGCCGATAGGCTGTGGCTTCCCCAATGGCAAGCCACCCTTCCCTCATCCGCATCACCTCAATCGATTAGCAGCGTGATCTCTCGCCAACGCTGGACAAGTCAGCGTCTTCATGCAAGAACATATCAGGAACATCATAGGAGGCAAGCATGAAGATGACGGGCAAGCTCGATTATCTCGAACTTCCTGCTTTGAACGGCACGCTGGATGCGACGAAAGCGTTCTATGCAGGCGCGTTCGGCTGGAGCTTCACGGATTATGGTCCGACTTACGCCGCCTTCGATGAAGGGCTGGAAGGCGGCTTCCAGGCCGATCGCGAGGAAGCATCGGAGAAGCCGCTGCCGGTTCTTTATGCCGAACATGTGGACGCTGTTCTTAATGCGGTGAAAGGTGCCGGCGGACGGATCACTCGCGATATCTACGCCTTTCCGGGCGGCAGGCGCTTCCACTTCACCGATCCTGCCGGCAATGAACTGGCGGTGTGGGGCGCGTAAGCTATACGGCTTCCGCGATCTGTTCGGCGGTTTGCAGATCGACCGAAACAAGCTGGCTGACGCCTTGTTCGGCCATGGTCACGCCGAACAGCCGGTTCATCCGCGCCATGGTGATGGGATTGTGGGTGATCACCACGAAGCGCGTATCGGTGGAGGCCGCCATCTCGTCCATGAGGTTGCAGAAGCGCTCGACATTGTGGTCGTCGAGCGGTGCATCGACCTCATCCAGCACGCAGATGGGCGCGGGATTGGTGAGGAAGACGGCGAAGATCAGCGCCATCGCCGTCAGAGCCTGCTCGCCGCCGGATAGCAGCGTCATCGTCTGCGGCTTCTTGCCCGGCGGTCGTGCGACGATTTCCAGCCCGGCTTCCAGCGGATCATCGGATTCGACTAGCTGCAACTCCGCCTCGCCGCCGCCGAACAGATGCGTGAAGAGACGCTGGAACTGTCCGTTCACAGTGTCGAAGGCGGTCAGCAGGCGCTCACGGCCTTCGCGGTTCAGGCCCTGGATGGCCTGACGCAGCATGCGGATGGCTTCCACAACGTCGTCGCGATCTTTCACCAGCGTGTCGAGGCGTTCGGTCAGTTCGCGCTGTTCCTCGTCGGCGCGCAGGTTTACGGCACCCAGCCGCTCCCGCTCGACCTTCAAGCGCTCCAGCCGCTGCTCGACTTCCGCTGCCGTCGGCAATGCTTCCCCATCCGTCACGCCGGCATGAGCAAGCGCCTTGTGCGGCAGCACGCCCAAAGCCTCGCTGATCCGCGCTTCGATCGCCAGGCGACGGTCATCGGCGGCTGTGAGACGTTCCTCAGCGCGGCCGCGGGTTTCGCGCGCTTCGGAGAGCGTGGCGATCGCCGCCGTTGCCGCGCGGTCGAGTTCGAGCTGCCTGGCTTCAGCCGTTTTCATGGTATCGGCGGCCTGAGTGTGAGCCGCTACCGCCTTTGCCAACTCGCCCCCCAAGGAACGGCGTCGCGCGTCAAGCTCTTCGGGTGCCGTGGATAAGGTTGCCTG
>NZ_DAMBUH010000029.1:1375-40661 GCF_032053605.1 Tianweitania sp. | reverse complement strand
CGTCGCGGCCGCCAAGGTCGAGGCGATCTTTCCCGGCGGACGGCGCATCGCCGTCAAGCTGCCCGCCTATGTGGAAGACGGCCAGACCATCCGCCTGAAAGGGCAGGGGGAACCGTCACCCTATGGTGGCGAGCCCGGTGATGCGCTGGTCAAGATCGTTTATGCGCACCATCCGCGCTACAGCATCGAAGGCCGTGATCTTCATGTCGACCTGCCTGTCGCCCTGAGCGATGCCGTGCTCGGCGCCAAGGTCGCCGTGGAAACCCCGTTGGGCAAGCTCGCCGTGTCGGTGCCCGCCTGGTCGAGCTCCGATAAGGTTCTGCGCCTCAAGGGCCGAGGCCTGCCGGTGAAAACCGGCGGCCATGCCGACCTCTATGTCCATGTCCGCATCATGTTGGATGCCAGCGATCATGAGCTGGAGCATCTGCTGCGCGTGCGGCAGCAGTAAGCCGGCAGGCTCAGCCCGCCGGTTGCTCTGGCTCCTTTTCCCGATTGCGCAGGATGAAGCGCTGGACCTTGCCGCTCGGGGTCTTCGGCAGTTCGGTGACGAACTCGATCTCGCGCGGGTAAGCGTGGGCCGATAGCCGCTTCTTGACGAAGGTGGAGAGTTCGTCGGCAAGGCCATCGGATGACAGGCCGGGCTTCAGCACGATGAAGGCTTTGACGATCTCGGTGCGCTCGGGGTCGGGTTTCCCGATGACAACCGCTTCTACCACCGCCGGATGTTCCACCAGCGCGCTTTCCACGTCGAACGGCCCGATGCGGTAGCCGGATGAGGTGATGACATCGTCGTTGCGGCCAACGAAGCTGATATGGCCGCTGTCGGCGCGCTCGGCCGTATCACCAGTGCGATAGAAGCCGCCATCGATCGCCGGCGTGTCCTGGCGGTAATAGCCCTCGAACCACATTAGAGGTGAGCGGCTGAGATCGACGGCGAGGTCGCCGGGCGTATTCACGGGCAGTTCCGCATTGTCTTCGCCGATCACCGTGACGTGGAAGCCCGGCATCGGCAGACCGGCTGCACCCGGGCGCACTTCGTGGCTGAGGCCGTGATGCGAGTTGACCACCATGCCGGTTTCGGTCTGGCCGTAATGATCATAGATCGGTGCGCCGAGATTGGCCGCGAACCAGCGGATGACTTCGGGATTGAGTGGCTCGCCCGCGCTGGAAACGACCCGCAGTCTGCCCTTCAACGGTGCTGCCGCTTCTTCACCGGCTGCGATCAGCAGGCGGAAGGCGGTGGGAGCGCCTGCTAGGTTTGTGATGCCGTGGCTTTGTATCAGCCGGTAGGTGCTTTCGGCGGTGAAGGGACCGTCATAGAAGGTGGTGGCATGGCCGAGCAGCAGCGGGCCGGTCACCGCATAATACAGGCCATAGGCCCAGCCTGGATCGGCGATGTTCCAGAAAATGTCGTCCGGCCGAAGATCGATCGCATAGCGCATGTAAGCGTCGAAGCTGAGCAGCGCGCGGATCGGCACCGGAACGCCCTTGGGCAGGCCGGTGGTGCCGGAAGTCGACATCATCATCATGAGATCGTCGCCACGCCGCATCACGGGCGCGAAGTCCTTGCTTTGTTCGGGGAGCCTGGCGCGCAGATCATCGTCGCCGGGCGGGACGCTCTCGCCTTTGTCGGCGCGAAGGAAGACGCCGACCCGCGGTGCGTCAACGATGTCTGCGAGCTTCGGCCGGTTGGCGGCATCGGTCACCACCAGCTTCGCTTCGCTCATCTTCAAACGATGTTCGATCGCCTTCGGTCCGAAAGCCGTGAACAAGGGCTGATAGATCGCGCCGGCGCGCCAAGTGCCGAGGATGGTGGTCAGAAGGTCCGGGGTGCGCGGCAGCATGCCGGCCACGACATCGCTGGCACCAACGCCGATGGATTGGAGGTAGCTGGCGAACTGAGCCGCACGGTCGCGCAGATCCTCAAAGGAAAGCTGTTCGCGGCGACCATCCATGCTTTCGTAATCGAGGGCCAGGCGGTTCGCCCCGACATGGCGGTCGCAGCATTCCACGCAGGCATTGATGCCGCCATCCAGATTGCCCTGAAGTGTCGAAGCCAGATCGTCTGCACTGAACCCGGCCAGCACATCCTCGTAAGCCAGCGGTTTGTTTCCTCCAAACTCCATCATCACGCCTCCTCAAGCATGTTCGTGCAACGAAACGGCTATCAGCCGCCAACCACTTGGCTTGCCATCAAATAGCGTGCAGAACGCCTAAGCAAGAGCCGTCCAACCCCTCCGTGTGTCAGCGAACGGGATCGTGGCTGCTTGAAGCGGTTGAGGGGCTGTGCGATAGGGCGGCCAGCGAATTGAATTGAACAGGAGCGCGGGAATGGCGGTCGGAAATAGCCTGATGGCTGGCAAACGCGGTCTGATTTTTGGCGTAGCGAACAATCGTTCCATCGCCTACGGCATCGCCAAGGCACTCGCGGATCAGGGTGCGGAAATCGCGCTGACCTATCAGGGCGATTCGCTGCGCAAGCGCGTCGAGCCTCTCGCTGCCGAACTCGGCGCGACCGTGGTCGGCCATTGCGACGTAACGGATATGGCCACGATTGACGCCGTGTTCGACGCGGTGAAGGAAAAATGGGGCAAGATCGACTTCGTCGTGCACGCCGTCGCCTTCTCCGACAAGGACGAGCTGACCGGCCGCTACGTCGATACGACGCGCGACAACTTCCTGCGCACGATGGACATCTCCGCTTATTCCTTCACGGCCATCGCCAAGCGCGCCGAGCCGCTGATGACGGATGGCGGTTCGATCCTGACGCTGACCTATTACGGCGCCGAAAAAGTCATGCCGCATTACAACGTCATGGGCATCGCCAAGGCGGCGCTGGAAGCGAGCGTGCAGTATCTGGCGGTCGATCTCGGCGGATCGAAGATCCGCGTTAATGCGATCTCGGCCGGGCCGATCAAGACGCTGGCTGCATCGGGCATCGGCGACTTCCGCTACATCCTGAAGTGGAACGAGTACAACGCACCGCTCAAGCGCACCGTGACGATCGAGGAAGTGGGCGACAGCGCGCTTTACCTGCTGTCGGACCTGTCGCGCGGCGTGACCGGCGAAGTGCTGCATGTCGATTCCGGCTATCACGTCGTCGGCATGAAGTCGGTCGACGCCCCGGACATCTCTGTCGTCAAGGAATAAGACTGAACGTGGTGCGGCCGCTCTGCTACTTCATCCGTCACGGTGAGACCGACTGGAACGCGGAAGGGCGGCTTCAGGGCCAGGCCGACCGCGATCTGACGGAAAAGGGCAGGGCGCAAGCGACCGGCAACGGGGTCAAGCTCAAGAGCCTGATCGGTGATGCAGCACGGTTCGACTTCGTTTCGAGCCCGATGCAGCGCACGCGCCACACGATGGAGCGATTGCGCGAGGCGATGGGGCTCGATCCCAAGGCGTACCGCACCGATCCCCGTTTGATGGAACTGAGCTTCGGCGACTGGCAGGGGTTTACCTTCGCCGAGCTGGAAGAAAAAACGCCGGGTCTGCGCACCCAGCGCAATCAGGACAAGTGGAACTACCTGCCGCCTGGCGAGGGAGCCGAAAGCTACGCGCTTCTGGCGCAAAGGCTCGACGGATGGCTCCGCGAGGTGAACACGCAAACGATCTGCGTCGCCCATGGCGGCATCGTTCGCACGCTGTTTTACCTGTTGGGAGAGGCCGACGAGGTGGCCGCCAGCGAGATGGACATTCCGCAGGACCGGATCCTGCGGATGGAGAATGACCGGCTCAGCTGGCTCTAAGCCTCTAAGCCGGTCCCAGACGCTTATTGATCCGGAAGCTGCATATCCGTGATCAGCTTCTCGCCGTCGACTTCGTCATAAGCGATCACGACGTCCATGCCTTCTTCCAGCGCAGTGACATCGAACTCGCCGGGAAGCTTGAACTTCTCACCGTCTGACAGCGTGATCGTCAGATTGTCGCGATCGATCTTCTTGATCTCGCCTTCCGTATCGGCGGCGTAAGCGCCGACAATCGACAGCAAAAGGATGGAGGCGGCAGCGAAACCGGTCTTCATGGGATTCCTCGAATTGGGACAGGCAGAAGCTGAGAGGCCAAGTCGACGCCCTCTAAGCAGACAAGAACGAAGAGAATGTGTCAAAAATAAAAGGCAGGCGAGCAGGTGGCCGGTTTGACCCCTGTCGGATTCGCTCCTAGAAGCGCGACAGCCTCCTTTTGCCGTCTGCGGAATTTTCATGTCGCACAACACCTTCGGCCACCTTTTCCGGGTCACCACCTGGGGCGAAAGCCACGGTCCCGCTCTGGGCTGTGTGGTGGACGGCTGCCCCCCTGGCATCCGCTTCATGTTGGAAGACGTGCAGCGCGAACTCGACCGCCGCAAGCCCGGCCAGTCACGTTTCGTGACGCAACGCCGTGAGCCGGACGAAGTCAAAATCCTGTCCGGCGTTCTGCCTGACGGGGACGATGGCCATCTCATCACCACCGGCACGCCGATCTCCATGCTGATCGAAAATGTCGACCAACGATCCAAGGACTATGGCGACATCGCTCAGCAATATCGTCCGGGCCATGCCGATTATGCCTATGACGTCAAATATGGCGTGCGCGATTATCGCGGCGGTGGTCGCTCTTCGGCACGCGAAACGGCTGCGCGCGTGGCTGCCGGCGCTTTGGCCCGGCTGGTCGTTCCTGGCCTGAAGGTGCGCGGCGCGCTGATCGCCATGGGTGACAAAGAAATTACCCGCGCCAACTGGGACTGGGACTTCGTGGAAAGCGCGGACAACCCGTTCTTTACGCCCGATCCCGCAGCCGTACCCGTGTTCGCCGATTACCTCGACGGCATCCGCAAAAATGGGTCTTCGGTCGGCGCCTTGATTGAGATCGTTGCGGAAGGCGTGCCGGCCGGCCTTGGCGCACCGCTTTATGCCAAGCTCGACGCGGATATCGCAGCCAGCCTGATGTCGATCAACGCCGTCAAGGGCGTGGAGATCGGCGACGGTTTTGCCACTGCAAGGATGACCGGTGAAGAGAACGCCGATGAAATGCGCGGGGGCAATGACGGCCTGCCGCGCTTTCTCGCCAACCATGCGGGCGGCATCCTCGGCGGCATTTCGACGGGGCAGCCGGTCGTCGCGCGCTTTGCCGTCAAGCCGACCTCATCAATTCTGACACCGCGCCAATCTGTGGATCGCACCGGCAAGGAAGTCGATGTCATGACCAAGGGCCGCCACGATCCCTGCGTCGGCATCCGCGCAGTGCCGATCGGCGAAGCCATGGTCGCCTGCGCCATTGCCGATCACTATTTGCGCCATCGCGGCCAGACTGGCCGTATTTGAAAGTGCGCAAGCTCGGCTTTCAGCCTATCCCGCGTTTTACGCCACGCTCGATCAGCCTATAAGGGAAGCCATGACCACGCGCCTGTATTCCCATCCGATCTTTCTTGAGCATCTGACGCCGCCCGGTCATCCCGAGCGGCCCGACCGTTTGCGAGCGATTGCGCGCCGCCTCGAGGATCCAGACTTTGATGGGCTCGATCGTGTCGAACCGACTGCCGCAGACGAGCAGCTGGTTCTGCTCGCCCATCCCGAAAGCCATCTCGATCGCATCAAGGCGGCGATCCCGGAAGAAGGTCTGACGCGGATTGATTCTGACACGACGCTCAGCCCGCGCTCGTTTGAAGCGGTGATGACGGCGATCGGCGCGTCCAACGCCGCCGTTGATGACGTGTTCGGGCGCAAGGCCGACAACGTGTTTGTTGCAGCCCGTCCGCCCGGTCATCATGCCGAAGCGGAAAAGGCGATGGGCTTCTGCTTCTTCAACCAGGCGGCAATCGCCGCGCGCTATGCGCAGAAGACGCACGGTGCCGAGCGCGTTGCGATCATCGACTGGGATGTCCATCACGGCAACGGCACGCAGGACATCTTCTGGAGCGATCCAAGCGTGCTGTATTGCTCGACGCACCAGCTGCCGTTGTTCCCGGGCACGGGTGCGAAAGGGGAAACGGGCGTCGGCAACATCGTCAATGCACCGCTTAGCCCACGCGATGGCGGCAGCCAGTTCCGCGACGCCTTCACCAGCCGTGTTTTACCGGCATTGGCAAACTTTCGGCCTGACCTCGTGATCATCTCGGCCGGCTTCGACGCCCATCACCGCGATCCCCTAGCTGAGATCAACCTGGTGGAAGACGACTTCGACTGGGCGACGGGCAAGCTGATGGATGTCGCCTATCGCAGCGCCAATGGCCGGCTGGTGAGCCTGCTGGAAGGCGGCTATGACCTCGAAGGATTGTCGTCCTCCGTGGCGACGCATGTAAAACGATTGATGAAGGGCTGAGCGCATGGCCGAAAACGAAGACATCAAGGCCATGACGTTCGAGCAGGCGCTGGCCGCGCTCGAGCAGATCGTCGACGATCTGGAGCGCGGCGACGTGCCGCTCGACCAGTCGATCCGTATCTATGAGCGCGGCGAAGCGCTGAAGGACCATTGCGACCGCCTGCTCAAGGCAGCCGAAGCCAAGGTGGAAAAGATCCGCCTGTCGCGTGAGGGCAAGCCGCTCGGCGTCGAGCCGCTGGATCCAGAGTAGGACTCGCCCGAGTAAGCCTATCGCTCCACGATCGCCTTGAAGCCGCCGAAGATCATGCGCTTTCCATCGAAGGGCATGTCTTCCATCATCGGTTTCATGCGCTCATCCTCCATCATCTTCTTCTGCGCCGCGTCGCGCACCGCCTTTGACGGGTAGGTGATGTAGGAGAAGATGACGACCTCATCGTCCTTCGCCATGACGGCGCGCGGGAAAGAGGTCAATTCGCCGTAAGGCACATCATCGGCGACGGCTTCCATATAGGACGTCGCGCCCCATTCCATGAAGAGCCCGGCAGCTGTTTCGGCCACCTGCTTGTAGTCGTCCAGCCTGTCCTTTGGTACGGCCAGCAGAAATCCGTCGACATAATTCATGGCACTGCTCCTCCCTTGTTGTGCAAGAACAAGGACGATGGAGAGATGCTCATACCGACGAGACGGCAAAATTTAGGCTGACTTGCAAAAAGGCACATATGCCTGTACGTTAGCCAACCTTAGCTAGGTAAAGTGTGATGCCGATAGTTAATATGCTCGATGCAAAGACATCGCTGTCTCGTCTCGTTCAGGCTGTCGAGTCCGGAGAGGAAAAAGAGATCGTTATTGCACGCAATGGCAAGCCTGCTGCGAAGCTGGTTCCGATCGACGCAGGAAAGCGCGATCGCATTTTGGGCCAGTATAAGGATGTCATTCCCGCATTCACACTCGAAGAATGGAATGAAAGCGACGCAGATGTTGCTGCGATGTTTGGTCGCTCAAAGTGAAGCTTCTTCTCGACACCCATGTCGCGCTATGGGCAGCGCGGGACCAGACGCTTCTTCCGCCTGATATCATCGAACTCATCCGCGACGGCGGGAACGAGGCTTTTGTTTCAGTTGCGAGCATCTGGGAAGCTGCTATCAAGAACGCTTTGACGCGTCGGACGGCGATCAAGATTTCTGCGGCACGGCTTCGCGACGTTTGTCTCGGAACAGGCTTTTCGTTGCTGGCAATTGAAAGTGCTCATGCCGAGGAAGTGGAAGCCCTGCCTCTTCTGCACCATGATCCTTTCGACCGCTTGATTATCGCTCAGGCGCGCGTCGAGAAGATGAGCCTTGTGACAAAAGATACGATGGTCGCCTCCTATGGCGGCGATATCGTCAGTTGGCACTGACTAAGCGGTTATTGACTTCGCACTTCCCGCCGCTGTGATGCGGCAAACGCGCGTGCTTTGTTTACAACGCGCGCATGCGGCCCTATTTCCGGGCATACGATGCCGGCAAGGTAACAAGAGTGCAGCCTTCTCCCCAGACCCCGCTTCTCGACAAGGTTCGGTTTCCCGCCGATCTTCGCGCGCTTCCTGAAGGCGAGCTGCCGCAGCTCGCGTCCGAGCTTCGCGCCGAAATGATCGATGCTGTTTCGCAGACCGGCGGCCATCTTGGCGCGGGTTTGGGCGTCATCGAGTTGACGGTCGCGCTGCATTACGTGTTCGACACGCCGGACGACAAGATCATCTGGGATGTCGGCCACCAGGCCTATCCCCACAAGATCCTGACCGGACGGCGCGACCGCATCCGCACGCTGCGCCAGGAGCACGGCCTGTCCGGCTTCACCAAGCGCTCGGAAAGCGAATACGACCCGTTCGGCGCGGCCCACTCCTCGACCTCGATCTCGGCTGGCCTCGGCATGGCTGTTGCGCGCGATCTCTCGGGCGGCAAAAACAACGTGATTGCGGTGATCGGCGACGGCGCGATGTCGGCGGGCATGGCCTATGAAGCCATGAACAATGCCGGCGCGTTGGATGCGCGGCTGATCGTCATCCTCAACGACAACGACATGTCGATCGCCCCGCCGTCGGGCGCGATGAGCGCCTATCTGGCGCGACTGGCTTCGGGCAAGACCTATTCGGAAATTCGCGATCTCGGCAAGAAGCTGACGGGCTATTTCGGCCGGAGAGTCGAGCGTACGGTAACCCGCGCCGTCGAACATGCACGCGGTTTCGTTACCGGCGGCACCATGTTCGAGGAGCTCGGCTTCTACCACATTGGCCCGATCGACGGCCACAATCTCGAGCACCTCGTCCCGGTGCTGAAGAATGTGCGTGACAATGGGGATGCCCCGGTGCTGATCCATGTCGTGACCCGCCAATGCACCAGCCTATACGCGCGTCTTCGCCGAAAGCCTGATGCGGGAAGCCGAGCTTGATGACAAGATCGTCGCCGTCACCGCGGCCATGCCGACCGGCACCGGGCTCGATCTGTTTGGGGAAGCCTTTCCGAAGCGCATCTTCGATGTCGGCATTGCCGAGCAGCATGCCGTGACCTTCGCGGCCGGCCTCGCCACGGAAGGCTACAAGCCGTTCTGCGCGATTTATTCGACCTTCCTGCAGCGCGCTTACGACCAGGTCGTGCATGATGTTGCGCTTCAGAACCTGCCGGTGCGATTCGCGATCGACCGTGCCGGTTTCGTCGGCGCTGATGGCGCGACACATGCTGGCGCCTTCGATACCACCTATCTCGGTTCGCTGCCGGGCATGGTGGTGATGGCCGCGGCCGACGAGGTCGAGCTCAAGCACATGGTACGCACGGCAGCCGAGTATAACGACGGCCCGATCGCCTTCCGCTATCCGCGCGGCAATGGCGTCGGCATCGACATGCCCGAGCGGGGTTCGGTGCTGGAGATCGGTAAAGGGCGGGTGATCCGCGAGGGTACGAAGGTGGCGTTGCTGTCTTTCGGCACGCGACTTGCCGATTGCCTGTTGGCTGCCGATGAACTCGACGCGGCCGGCCTGTCGACTACGGTTGCCGATGCGCGCTTTGCCAAGCCGCTCGACCACGATCTGGTGCGCCGCCTCGCACGCGATCATGAAGTGCTGATCACCGTGGAAGAAGGCGCGATCGGCGGCTTCGGCACGCAGGTGCTGCATTTCCTTGCGCTCGAAGGCCTGCTCGACAACGGGCTGAAGGTGCGGCCTCTGGTTCTGCCGGATCTCTTTGTCGACCATGCCAAGCCGGAAAAGATGTATGCCGATGCGGGGCTGGATTCCGCTGGCATCGTTCGCTCCGTTTTCGCAGCACTCGGCCGCGGTCAGAACGCCGCGCGCGCCTAAGCTTGCTATCGTAGCCCGCTTCGGCCATGGAGCGGGGATGCCAGGCAAATCTACCCAGCGTCTCGATGAAGTGCTTGTTGCGCGCGGTTTGTTTGCCAGCCGATCGCGCGCCAGCGATGCCGTCAAGCGCGGCACCGTGCGGGTGGGCGATGCGGTCGCCACGAAGGCCGGTCAGTTGATCGAGCCCGATGCCGCGCTTAGCATTGACGATCCCGCGCAGAACTATGTGTCGCGCGCGGCCCTCAAACTGATCGCCGGCCTTGATCATTTCGGCATCGAAGTCAGCGGCAAGAACGTGCTCGACCTCGGCGCTTCCACCGGCGGCTTCACGCAGGTGGTGCTGGAACGCGGTGCTGTCAGTGTTTTCGCCGTCGATGTCGGCCATGGTCAGCTCCATCCCAGCATAGCCGATGATCCACGCGTCACCTCTCTCGAAAACAAGAACGCGCGTGACCTGCAGGCCGAGGATTTCGGCGGCGCACCGATCGAGCTCATCGTCTGTGACGTCAGCTTCATCTCCCTGACGCTCGCCTTGCCGCGTGCGCTCGATCTCACTGCACCGGGTGCGAAAGGCGTTTTTCTGGTGAAGCCGCAATTCGAAGCCGGCCGCGACGCGATCGGCAAAGGCGGCTTGCTCAAGGACGCGGAAGAGGGGCCGCGCACAACCGAGCGGTTGCGCGCTTGGCTCGACAGTCAGCCGGCCTGGAAAGCACTCGGACTCACGCCCAGTCCGATCGAAGGCGGCGACGGCAACAAGGAATGGCTTCTCGGAGCCGAGAAACACCTATGAGCACGCAATATCGAATCAACCATCTCGGTGCGCAGGGCGACGGCATCGCCAACACCGAGCGCGGCCCGGTCTATATCCCGTTCACGTTGCCAGGCGAGACTGTCACGGCCGCTGTGAACAAGGATCGCGGCGATCTGATCGCGATCCAGGAACCGGCAGCCAACCGCGTCGAACCGCCATGCCGGCATTTCGGCACCTGCGGCGGTTGCCAGTTGCAGCATATGGCGACGCCGGACTATCTGGCCTGGAAGCGCAACAAGGTGATGCAGGCGCTGAAATCCCAGGCGCTGACACCCGAGTTCGGTGACATCATCCCGTGCGCGCCGCACAGCCGCCGCCGTGTCACCTTTGCCCTGCGCAAGGTCGAAGCGGGCATGCTGCTCGGCTATAATCGCCATCTGTCGCATGAGATCATCGACATCGTGGAATGCCCGATCAGCGTTCCGCCGATCGTTGAAGCACTTGGATCACTGCGCGCAGTGGCGCGGCTAAGCTGTTCCACAAACAAGCCTTTTCGCATGACCGTAACCGCCACTGCGGCCGGCCTGGACGTTGCGCTGCTGGAAAGCGGCAAGCTGGACGACGCCGCGCGAAAAACCATCGCCGACTTCGCGCTCGCCCACAGCTTCGCCCGCGTATCCGTTGATGGCGAGATCATCGTCGAGCCGACCAAGCCGCAGGTTTCGATCGGCGCATCGCAGGTCACGGTCCCGCCCGGCGGCTTCCTGCAGGCGGTCGCGTCTGCCGAAGAAGCGATGGCCGGCCTAGTCCTAGATCATGTCGGGAAAGCCAAGCGCGTCGCCGATCTCTTTGCGGGATCCGGTGCCTTCTCGCTGCGGCTCGCCGCTCGCGCTGAAGTTCATGCAGTGGAAGGGGATGCAGCACCCTTGGCCGCACTCGATCGTGCCTTCCGCTTCACGCCAGGCCTCAAGCGCGTGACCACCGAAAAGCGCGACCTGTTCGAACGGCCCTTGACCACGAAGGAACTCGATCGCTTCGACGCCGTGGTGTTCGATCCGCCGCGCGCAGGCGCCGAGTTCCTGTGCAAGCAGATTGCGAAAAGCCAGGTGCCGAAGGTCGCCGCGGTATCCTGCAATCCGCTGACGCTGGCGCGGGATCTGGCGATCCTAACCGCCGGTGGCTACCGCATCGTGTCTGTCACGCCTGTCGACCAGTTCCTGTGGTCGAGCCATGTGGAAGCGGTTGCCTTGTTGGAAAAGCCCAAGAAGCGACGCTAGGACAGCAGCAATTCCTCGACATAGGCAGGCACCAGCTCGGTAGCGCGGCCACGGCGCACTTCGTCGAAGGCACTGTCGTGTTCGGTGGGCTCAAGATTCAGCTCCACCGTATGTGCGCCAATTGCGTGGGCTTCCTCCACGAAGCCGGCGGCCGGATAAACGCTGCCGCTGGTGCCGATCGCGATAAACAGATCGCAGCGATGCAGCGCCTCGTGGATTTCGTCCATGTGGTAGGGCATCTCCCCGAACCAGACGATATCCGGCCGCAACGTACCGGTTGCGCCGCAGTGGCTGCAATAATCGAAGGTCGTGAGATCGCCGTGTTCGTCGCGATGGGTGCCGCACTTCGTGCAGAACACCTTGGTGAGTTCGCCATGCATGTGGAGGAGGTGCTTGGTGCCGGCGCGTTCATGCAGATTATCGATGTTCTGCGTAATGACCAGCACACTGCCTCTGAATTCGGCTTCCAACCGTGCCAGCGTCCGATGCGCGGCGTTGGGCTGGACGGTCTTCAGCCCGGCGCGGCGGTCATTATAGAAGGCATGAACGCGTTCCGGATCCCGCTTGAAGCCTTGCGGGGTCGCCACATCCTGCAGATCCACCTTCGACCAGATGCCGCCTTTGTCGCGAAACGTATCTACGCCCGATTCGGCCGAGATACCCGCGCCAGTAAGGATCACGATGGAGGAGAAGGACATTCACTGATTCTCCGCTGGCGCTGTGCTGGTATTCATGATGACGAAAGAGGCCATGATGAGCCCCTTCCTATCTTCCACTACGCCTTGCACGCGCCGAAATGGCAAGCGCGCTGAGCCAAGAACCAGATGGACTAGCTAGAGTGCCTGCAGCGGATGTGCCTCAAGCCTGTGTGCCGCCCACCGTCATCTGATCCATGCGTAGATGTGGCTGGCCGACACCCACCGGCACGCCCTGGCCGGCCTTGCCGCACATGCCGATGCCGGTATCGAGCTTCATGTCGTTGCCGATCATGGACACGCGGTGCATGGCATCCGGGCCGTTGCCGATCAGCATGGCGCCCTTGATCGGCCGCGTCACCTTGCCGTTCTCGATCATATAGGCTTCGGTGCAGCCGAACACAAATTTGCCCGAGGTGATATCCACCTGTCCGCCGCCGAAGGACACGGCATAGATGCCGTTCTTCACGGAAGCGATGATCTCTTCCGGCGTCTTGTCGCCTGCGGTCATGTAGGTGTTGGTCATGCGCGGCATGGGTTGGTGCGCGTAGGACTCGCGGCGCCCGTTGCCGGTGGCTTCCATGCCCATCAGCCGTGCATTCTGGCGATCCTGCATGTAGCCGACGAGCTTGCCGTCCTCGATCAGCACGGTGCGATTGGTTGGCGTGCCTTCGTCGTCGATGGTCAGCGAACCGCGCCGCTCGGCGATCGTGCCGTCATCCACGACGGTGACACCCTTGGCGGCGACCTGCTGTCCCATCAGGCCGGCAAAGGCCGACGTCTTCTTGCGGTTGAAGTCGCCTTCCAGCCCGTGGCCAACAGCTTCATGCAGCATCACGCCCGGCCAGCCCGAGGACAGAACGATGTCGAACGTCCCGGCAGGGGCAGGGGAGGCCTCAAGGTTAACCAAGGCTTGGCGCAAAGCTTCCTCGGCACCGAAGCGCCAGGAATCATCGGTGATGAACTCACCAAAGCCCTTGCGCCCACCGATCCCGTAAGAGCCGCTTTCCTGCCGGTCGCCTTCGCCGACCACCACGGACACATTCATGCGCACCAGCGGCCGGATGTCCTGCACCATCCGGCCGTCGCCACGCATGATCTCGATCTGCTGCCAGGACGCGACGAGTGAAGCCGTGACCTGCCGCACGCGCGGATCTTTGGCGCGAACAAAGGCGTCGATCTCTTGAAGGAGCTTGGCTTTGTCGGCAAAGGCTGGCTCGGTCAGCGGATTGTTGTCGCCGTACAGCTTGCGATTGGTACCCTGCGGCGCTTCTGCGAGCGTGCCGGAATAACCGGCTTTGACAGCGGAGACCGCACTGGCGGCCCGGGCGACTGCGGCTTCCGATAGCTCGCTGGCATGGGCGTAGCCTGTGGCCTCGCCGGCGACCGCACGCAGACCAAAGCCGCGATCCGTGTTGTAGCTGGCTGTCTTCAGGCGGCCGTTGTCGAACATCAGCGCTTCGCTTTCGCTTTGTTCGAGATAGAGCTCGCCGTCATCCGCCCCCTGAAGCGTGTCGGCAAGCATCTGCCGCAGCCGATCTTCGGAACAATCGAATTGGCTAATCAGGGACTTGGACATGGAAGCGGACTCACTGTGCGAAGCAATGCCCGAGAAGTAGGGGCTGCCGTCGCAAGAATCCAGCCGAAGCGACCAGGCGCCTCGGTTTAGGCCGGTTCGCCCAACACGTAGCCTCAGGGCAGTGCGGCGAAGCCTTCGCCGAAGCCGTTCAGTTCGACGGGGATGCCGATGCCTTCTTCCGGCGTCTGGAACACGATGAAGGTCGCGGCCTTGCCGGTCTTCAACGTGTCGAGCAGCGGCTGTTCCAGGATCACCTCGGCATAACAACCATCCTGGAAGCAGCGCACGAAATAGGCGCGGCCGATATCCTTGCCGTCGACATTGAGGCCAAGGCCGTTCGGCAGAAGCACCCCAAGGGGCGCCAGAACACGAAGGATCTCGGCCTTATTGTCGGCGGTGCGCAGAACCACGACGGAAAGCCCGATCTCCGGCCGGTCTTCCGCTACCACATTCTGCATCATCGCGCATTGTTCAGCCGTCGCACCCGCCGGCGTGTCGCAGATGATCGACCACGCGCCATGGCTGGAGCGGACAGCGCCGGTTGGGGCCGGCTGCTGAGCGCTGGCGGGAAGGGCGCTTGCCAAAGGCGAAGCAAGAAGCAGACTGAAGGCGAGCGGCCTCAAAAAGCGCATCAGGGGAAGGTCTCCAACCGAATCATCGCGATCTAGCCTGCAGCCTTCGCATGGAAAACAAAGCGCTGTCAGCGGCAGATCAGCACGCGACCACCACAGAATTGTGTGAATCAGCCTGAACGGCAGTTCCTACTTTGCTTCATAACGCAATGGCAGGTTGTTGATCCAGCACGAACAAAATGCCGCATCCAGCAGAATCGTGGCTTTCTTGCGGACGCCAAGAGAGTATGATTTGAACGGGCTGGAGAGAACTGGGAGTCTGTGCGTGTGCATGCCGCATGCTGACGCGCGTCCTAGTCAGGGTATCCGGGAGATGACGATCGCCATGAAAAAAGTGATAGGCGCGGCTGCCGCAATGGTTTTGTTGTCCGGTGCGGCCGCCTTTGCCGCCCAGCCAACGCCGTGGCAGACCGATTTCCAGCCGGCAGCCTCGCCGATCATGGAAAGCATCGAGTGGTTCGAGAACTACACGCTGTGGTTCATCATTCCCGTCACGCTGCTCGTGCTGGCTCTGTTGGCTTATTGCATCGTGCGTTTCCGCGCTGATGCCCACCCGACCCCGTCGCGTACCAGCCATAACACGCTTATCGAGATCATCTGGACCGTCGGACCGGTGGTGATTCTCCTGTGCCTCGCCATTCCCTCCTTCCAGTTGCTGACGGCGCAATACACGCCGCCGGAAGAGCCGGCCTTGACGGTGAAGGCGATCGGCAACCAGTGGAATTGGGACTACGAATACCAGGTCGAAACGCCGCTGACCTTCAACTCGGCTTTGTTGACGGATGATGCCCGCGCTGCTGCCGGCAAGGAAGATCGTGGCGCTTATCCGCGCCTGCTCGCCGTCGACAACGAAGTCGTCGTGCCCGTGAATGCCACCGTTCGCATGCTGGTCACCGGCGGCGACGTCATTCACTCCTTCGCCATGCCGGCTTTCGGCGTGAAGGTGGACGCCGTTCCCGGTCGCATCAACGAGACCTGGTTCAAGGCGACGAAGGAGGGTCTTTATTATGGCCAGTGCTCCGAGCTTTGCGGCAAGGACCACGCTTATATGCCGATCGCCATCCGCGTCGTTGCGCTGGATCAATATCAGACATGGCTTGCGGCAGCGGCTACGGATCTCGGTGGCGCCAACCGCGCCCTGATGGCTTCGGTCGACGCCCAGAACAAGATTGCTTCGGCCGGCGAGTAACTCGCAACAGCCGGACGGAAGGAGACGGAGCGGAATCATGGCAGGCGCTGCAACCCACCACGATGCCCATAGCGATCACCGGCCCACGGGCTGGACGCGTTGGGTATATTCGACCAACCACAAGGACATCGGCACGCTCTACCTGATCTTCGCGATCACGGCAGGCATTATCGGCGGCGCTTTGTCGATGATGATGCGCTGGGAGTTGCAGGAACCCGGCATCCAGATCTTCCACGGTCTGGCAGGCATGGTTTACGGCATCGACGGCGATGCCGCGATCGACGCCGGCAAGTCGATGTACAACGCCTTCACCACGGCCCACGGCCTTGTCATGATCTTCTTCATGGTCATGCCCGCGCTGATCGGCGGCTTCGCCAACTGGATGGTGCCGATCATGATCGGCGCGCCGGACATGGCGTTCCCGCGCATGAACAACATTTCCTTCTGGTTGCTGCCGCCGGCTTTCTTGCTGCTGCTTTTGTCTCTGTTCATGCCGAGCGCGCCAGGTGCGCATGGCGTGGGTGGTGGCTGGACGATGTATCCGCCAATGTCGACTTCGGGCCAGCCCGGACCGGCGATGGATATGGCGATCCTGTCGCTGCACATCGCTGGTGCGTCGTCGATCCTGGGTGCGATCAACTTCATCACCACGATCTTCAACATGCGCGCACCCGGCATGACCATTCATAAGATGCCGCTGTTTGCGTGGTCGGTGCTGATCACCGCCTTCCTGCTGCTTCTGTCCTTGCCGGTTCTGGCTGGCGGCATCACCATGCTGCTCACCGATCGCAACTTCGGCACGGCCTTCTTTGCGCCTGAAAGCGGCGGTGACCCGATCCTGTTCCAGCACCTGTTCTGGTTCTTCGGTCACCCTGAAGTGTACATTCTGATCCTGCCGGGCTTCGGCATCATCAGCCATATTGTCTCGACTTTCTCGCGCAAGCCGGTGTTCGGTTACCTCGGCATGGCTTACGCCATGGTCGCGATCGGCGTCGTCGGCTTCGTCGTGTGGGCACACCACATGTACACCACCGGCCTGTCGCTCGACACGCAGCGTTACTTTGTGTTCGCCACCATGGTGATCGCGGTTCCGACCGGCGTGAAGATCTTCTCATGGATCGCCACGATGTGGGGCGGTTCGATTTCGATGCGCACCCCCATGCTGTGGGCGATCGGCTTCATCTTCCTGTTTACCGTGGGCGGCGTGACCGGCGTTCAGCTGGCCAATGCTGGTCTCGATCGTTCGCTGCACGACACCTATTATGTCGTAGCGCACTTCCATTACGTGCTGTCGCTCGGTGCTGTGTTCGCGATCTTCGCCGGCTGGTACTACTGGTTCCCGAAGATGTTCGGCTACATGTACTCGTCGGCAATTGCCCGCGTTCACTTCTGGATCATGTTCATCGGCGTGAACCTCGTGTTCTTCCCGCAGCACTTCCTGGGTCTCGCCGGCATGCCGCGCCGTTACATCGATTATCCGGATGCGTTTGCCGGCTGGAACATGGTGTCTTCCTACGGCGCATACCTGTCTGGCTTCAGCGTGTTGATCTTCCTGTATGGCGTGTTTGAAGCCTTCTCTAAGAAACGTATTGCCGGCAACAATCCGTGGGGCGAAGGCGCCACCACGCTGGAATGGCAGCTGTCTTCGCCGCCGCCGTTCCACCAGTGGGAGCAGCTGCCGCGCATCAAGTAAGGCAGTTGAACGAACCCCGGCCCGGGCTGAACAGTCCGGGCCCAGGCATTGGATACGATTTGAATGAGCATGGTTGAACAAACCGCGACGCCCACCCCGGAAGTCGGGCTGTCGGAAGCAACGGCAGGCGACTTCATCGCTCTGCTGAAGCCGCGCGTCATGTCGCTGGTTGTGTTCACTGCATTCGTCGGCCTCATGGCTGCGCCTACCCCCTTCGATCCGCTGTTCTCTGCGATCGCCATCCTGTCGATCGCGATTGGTGCCGGCGCATCCGGTGCTCTGAACATGTGGTACGACGCCGACATCGACCGCTTGATGAGCCGCACCGCGCGTCGTCCCGTTCCTGCCGGCCGCATGCTTCCGGGCGAAGCGCTCGGCTTTGGCCTGGTTCTGTCATTCCTGTCGGTGATGACCCTCGGCCTGCTGGTGAACTGGCTCGCCGCCAGCCTACTCGCCTTCACGATCTTCTTTTATGCCGTCGTCTACACGATGTGGCTCAAGCGTTGGACCCCGCAGAACATCGTCATCGGCGGCGCCGCTGGTGCTTTTCCGCCGGTTGTCGGCTGGGCTGCTGCGACGGGTTCGGTGAGCCTGGAAAGCATCATCCTGTTTTCCATTATCTTCCTGTGGACACCGCCGCACTTCTGGGCGCTCGCCCTGTTCAAGTCGGGCGATTACGGCCGCGCCGGTATTCCGATGATGCCGAACGTGGCGGGCGAAGCGTCGACCCGCCTGCAGATTTTCATCTACACTCTGATCGTGTCGCCGATCGGCGTGCTGCCTTGGGTGCTCGGTTATGCATCGGCCGGTTATGGCATCGTTGCGGCGGCATTGGGCGCGGGCTTCATCTATTACGCCTGGGGCGTGTTCCGCATGGCGCCAGCTGATCGAGTCATGCTTCCGGCCAAGCGCATGTTCGGCTTCTCGCTGCTTTATCTCTTCGGCATCTTCGCCGCTTATCTCGCAGACAGCCTCGTCGCGCGCTTCCTCCAGGCGGGTATCCTCTGATGGCTGGAGAGCGCAACCAGTTCGAGGAAACGATCAAGCTGACGGACAAACAGCGCAAGGCGCGCCGCAGCCGTTCAGTGGCGATTGCTGTCGGCTTGGCCATTCTTGTTGTGATCTTCTATGTGGCGACCATCGCGAAGTTCGGTCCGTCGCTGCTTAGCAGGCCGCTCTGATCCATGGCCAAGAACAGCACCCCCGTTGACCCGAAGCGCCGCGCCAACATCCGCGTTGCGGTCGGCTGCGCGACGTTCTTCGCGGCGATGATCGGTGCTGCCTATGCGTCCGTCCCACTGTATGAGATGTTCTGCCAGGCAACCGGCTACGGTGGCACCACACAGCGGGTCGATCAGTATTCGGACACGATCCTGGATCGTAAGATCACGGTGCGGTTCGATGCCAATGTCAGCGGCGGTCTCCCGTGGACCTTCCAGCCCGACCAGCGCGATGTGACGATCAAGATCGGCGAAACCACGCAGATCGGCTACACCGCCACCAATCCGTTCTCCACGCCGACCGCGGGTAAGGCCACGTTCAACGTGACGCCTGAGCTCGCCGGCGCATATTTCAACAAGGTCGAGTGCTTCTGCTTCACGGATACGACCCTGAAGCCCGGCGAGGCCCTGGACATGCCGGTCGTGTTCTTCGTCGATCCTGCGATCGTCGATGATCCCGACATCAAAGACATCAGAACAATTACCTTGTCTTACACGTTCTTCCCCTTGCCAGTCGGTGCGCCGCTCGCGGCCAACACCTCTGCTGGCGAAAAGGGAAGTGTTGCGGGAAGCAAGGTTTCCAGCGATAATCTCGGGGGTTGATATGGCTGAGGCGCACGCCAAGAATCACGACTACCACATCATAGACCCCAGCCCGTGGCCGTTCACGGCCTCGGTCGGCGCGCTGTTGATGGCGCTCGGCGGCGTAGGCTGGATGCAGGGCCTGAAGGGCAACGAATTTGGATTGCTCGGCATTCCGCTGAACAATCCCTGGCTCTTCGTGGTCGGTCTGGCTGTGGTCCTTTACACCATGTTCGGCTGGTGGTCGGACACGATCAAGGAAGGTCGCGAAGGTCACCACACGCGCGTCGTGTCGCTGCATCTGCGCTACGGCATGATCATGTTCATCGCCTCCGAGGTGATGTTCTTCGTTGCCTGGTTCTGGGCTTTCTTCGATGCCAGCCTGTTCCCGGGCGAAGTCGTTCAGGTCGCGCGCACCGAATATACCGGCGGCCAGTGGCCACCGGCAGGCATCGAGGTGCTCGATCCCTGGCATCTGCCGCTTTACAACACGGTGATCCTGCTTCTGTCGGGCACGACGGTCACCTGGGCGCACCATGCGCTTCTGCACAACGACCGTAAGGGCCTCGTGTCCGGTCTGGTGTTCACCGTCGCTCTGGGCGTGCTGTTCTCCTTCGTGCAGGCCTATGAATACATGCACGCGCCGTTCGCCTTCGCGGATTCGATCTACGGTGCGACCTTCTACATGGCGACCGGCTTCCACGGCTTCCATGTGTTCATCGGCACGATCTTCCTGCTGGTCTGTTTGATCCGCGCCATGAAGGGCGACTTCACGCCGAAGCAACATTTCGGCTTCGAAGCCGCTGCCTGGTACTGGCACTTCGTGGACGTGGTCTGGCTGTTCCTGTTTGCCACGATCTATGTCTGGGCCTCCGCCGGCGCGACGATCGCAACCGGGCACTGAAAGCTCATCATGCTAAGAAAGGGCGGCTGCGCGAGCGGCCGCCTTTTTCGTTTTCGGAGGTTAAAGGTTTGGCATTGCAGCAGGGCGACGGACCATCCCAGGTCATCAGACCGGCCTCGAAGGCGCGGCTTTGGATCGTTGGCGCGCTTGTGCTGACTGCGATGGCTATTCTGCTCAGCCTTGGCACATGGCAGATGGAGCGGCTGGCGTGGAAGGAAGCGCTCATGGCGCGCATCACCAACCAGTTGTCCCAGCCACCTTTGCCGCTCGCTGCTGTGGAAGCCGCTCAGGCCACAGGCGATCCCATCGAATATCGCCCGGTCACAGTCAGTGGCACTTTCCTGCATGATCGCGAGCGTCATTTCTTCGCCACCTATGAAGGCCAGTCCGGCTTCTACATCTACACGCCGCTGCGTCTCGCTGATGGCCGCGTCCTGTTCGTCAATCGCGGCTTCGTGCCTTATGATAGCAAAGAGCCGGCAAACCGCGCCAAAGGGCAGGTCGGCGGCGATGTGACGGTCACCGGTCTCGCGCGCGAAAGGTTGATTGGCAAGCCGTCCTGGCTGGTGCCGACCAACGATCTGGCCAAGAACATCTTCTACTGGAAAGATCTCGACGCCATGGCCGCGAGTGCAGGGCTCGGCGAGCCGGTGCTGCCCTTCTTCGTGGATGCCGATAAGGCGCCGAACCCCGGCGGCCTGCCGATCGGCGGGGTGACCATCATCGATCTGCCGAACAATCATCTGCAATATGCCGTTACCTGGTATGGTTTGGCCTTGGCGCTGGCCGGCGTTTGCGTGGCAATGTGGGTGCGCCGGAACAAGCCCGCCAATCGTGCCAATCCCGCCCAACCTTGACATAGCCGCTCCCAGACCTCATGTCCGTCAGGCCCATGCGAGCGTTTTGATGTCCCTGTTTTCTCCCGCCAAGCCTGCTTTGACGATCCGCCTGTGCGAGCCGCGCGGTTTTTGCGCCGGCGTCGATCGTGCGATCCAGATCGTGGTTCTGGCGCTGAAGAAATACGGCGCGCCGGTCTATGTCCGCCACGAAATCGTGCATAACCGCTTCGTGGTGCAGGGCCTCCAGGAGCGCGGCGCCGTGTTCATCGAGGAACTGAACGAGATCCCGCCCGAGCACCGAGAGCGGCCTGTGGTCTTTTCAGCCCATGGCGTGCCGAAATCGGTGCCGGCGGATGCGCAGGCGCGCAACCTGTTCTATCTCGATGCGACCTGCCCGCTGGTGTCCAAGGTCCATAAGCAGGCCATGCGCCATCAGCGTCTCGGCCGCCATGTCGTGCTTGTCGGCCATGCCGGCCACCCCGAGGTCATCGGCACGATGGGCCAGTTGCCGGATGGCGCGGTCACGCTGATTGAAACCGAGGCGGATGTGCATGGCTTCATGCCGGTTGACCCGGAGCAACTCGGCTTCGTTACGCAGACGACGCTTTCGATAAGCGACACGGCTGGCATCATCGCCCGGCTGCAGGAGCGCTTCCCGGCCATCCAGGCGCCGTCAGCCGAGTCGATCTGCTACGCCACGACCAACCGGCAGGAAGCGGTGAAGGAAACAGCAGCAGGCACCGACTTCTTCCTCATCGTTGGGGCGCCGAATTCGTCCAACTCGAAGCGGCTGGTGGAAGTGGCTGAACGGGCAGGGGCAAAGCGCGCTCTGCTGGTGCAGCGTGCGGCGGAAATCCCGTGGGACGTGATCGAAACGATCGGCACGCTCGGCCTGTCAGCCGGCGCGTCGGCGCCACAGATCATCGTCGATGAAATCGTCGATGCCTTCAATGCACGGTTCAACGTGTCGATCGATCTTGCGGTTACCGCGGTCGAGAACGAGAACTTTCCCGTGCTCAGCGTGCTGCGCGACATGCCGCTGGTGCCCGCCGACATGGCCTTCGTAAACGGAAACGCCTGACCGATGGCCGTTTACACTGATGTGAACGAGGAGCAGCTCGCCCGCTTCCTTGAGGAATACAAGATCGGCCATGTGCGGTCTTACAAGGGCATCGCGGAAGGCTCGGAGAACTCGAACTTCCTGCTTCGCACCGAAACCGGCTCCTACATCCTGACGCTCTATGAAAAGCGGGTCGACCAGAGCGATCTGCCGTTCTTCCTTTGCCTCATGCAGCATCTCGCGCGCAAAGGCATCACCTGTCCACTGCCGGTTGAAAGACGCGACGGCCAGCTGATCGGCGAACTGGCTGGGCGGCCCGCAGCGATCATCACCTTTCTTGAAGGGATGTGGATGCGCCACCCGACGGTCGCGCAATGTGGCGAAGTCGGGCGGGAACTTGCGGAGCTGCATCTGGCCGGTGCCGACTTTCCCATGCACCGTGCCAATGCGCTGGCCGTGGATGGCTGGCGCACGCTGTGGGACGGCTCGCGTGATCGCGCCGACTCGGTCGTGCCCGGGCTGGTGGCGGAAGTCGAAGCGGACTTCGCCGTTCTGGAACGCGGCTGGCCGCAGGATCTGCCAGGCGGCATCATCCATGCCGATCTCTTTCCCGACAACGTCTTCTTCCTTGGGGACCGGCTATCGGGCCTGATCGACTTCTATTTCGCTTGCGAGGATTTCTACGCCTACGACGTGGCGGTTTGCCTGAATGCCTGGTGCTTCGAGCCGGATTTCAGCTTCAATGCCGACAAGGCCGCTGCGCTGACGGCTGGCTATCAATCTGTGCGTCCCTTGAGTGCCGCGGAACAGCAGGCCCTACCGCTCCTGTCGCGCGGATCGGCGCTGCGTTTCATGCTGACGCGGCTTTATGACTGGCTGACCATCCCGGATGGTGCGCTGGTGCAAAAGCGCGATCCGCTGGAATATGTCGCTAAGCTGCGCTTTCATCGCGGTGTAAAGACGCCGGAAACTTACGGAATTTCATGAAGACGGTTGAAGCCTACACAGACGGTGCTTGTTCGGGCAATCCCGGCCCGGGCGGCTGGGGTGCGATCCTGCGCTACAACGGCAAGACCAAGGAACTATCGGGCGGTGAGGCCAATACGACCAACAATCGCATGGAGCTGATGGCCGCGATATCGGCGCTGAACGCGCTGAAGGAGCCGTGCGAAATCGACCTTTATACCGACAGCAACTACGTCAAGGACGGAATCGGCGGCTGGATCGAGGGCTGGAAGCGCAATGGCTGGAAGACTGCCGCCAAGCAGCCGGTGAAGAATGCCGAGCTATGGCAGCAGCTCGACCAGGCGCGCCAACGCCACAAGGTGAAGTGGCACTGGGTAAAGGGCCATGCCGGCCACCCGGAAAACGAGCGTGCCGACGAGCTGGCGCGGCAGGGCATGGCGCCGTTCAAGGCGCAGCGTGCGCCAAAGACAACCACCGCCAAGGTCGATCCGATCCGAGCCGCCGCGTCGGTCCAGCCAGCCGCGCCAACGCGCAAGCTGAACCGGACCTTCATTCGAGAGGATTGAGGCTGCCGGCAGCAGCCCCGACCCCTCGTCTCAGAGCTGTTCGAGCAGCCGCGCGGCACCGCTGTCGACTGCCTGGCCGGGCGACCCTTCCAGGTTGAGCGCGGTGACCTTGCCGTTATCGACGATCATGGAAAAGCGCTTGTTGCGCAGCCCCATGCCGCCGGCGCTCATATCCTGCTCAAGGCCGGCCGCCTTGGCAAACACGCCGCTGCCATCAGCCAAAAAGGTGATCTTGCCTTCGCCGCCCGTAAATCGCGCCCAAGCGCGCATGACGAAGGCGTCGTTGACCGCGATCACCGCGATCGCATCGATGCCTTTGCCGAGGATCGTGTCGGCATTTTCGAGGTAGCCAGGAAGGTGGTTGTTGGAGCAGGTCGGCGTGAAAGCGCCGGGAACGCCGAACAACACCACTTTCTTGTTGCCGAAAAATTCACTCGTGGAGACTTCGGTGATCTCGTCGGGACCCACCACTTTCAGCTTCACGTCCGGCAGGCTGTCGCCCACTGCAATCGTCATCACGGTCTCCAATCTGTTGGCAGTCATGAAGCGCGTGATGTAGGTGTGCTGGACCGCCTGTCCACCACATCCAGGCTATGGAAGCGTGAACGCACCGTCCACTGCCGCATCGCCATTGCTCAGCGTGTAGGCAATGGATGCCGAGGTTGCTGCATCCGTCGGTCGGGCAAGAAGCGGAACGGCAAAACGAGCACCGCCTTTCTCGTGCTTCGGCACGCCGAACTCGAAGCCGCCATTGCTGGCCAAAAACAGCGTCAGGCCCTCCGGGGTGGGCGCGGCCGTTTCCACGATCAGCATATCGCCTTCAATGCGCGCGGCCGTGACGCCGAAGCTGGGGGACGCCTTTGCGGGCAGAGAGTCGAAGGCGGCATTCACTGTTGCGCGGTCGAACATGTCGTCGGCATTGTGGTGGGGATCGAGAGTCAGCTGCGCTTGAACGGGCACGCAGATGCTTTGGCAAAGGCCCATGAAGACATCGGCTTCCAACGTTCCCGTTGTCCTGCCGGGTGTAGCATGCAGTGTCAGCGCGAGCGCAATCGGCCATTCATAGCCGGCCCAATGGCTCGCTCCATCGTCGAAGCGTTGCGGCACGGGAAAGCCGATCTCGGCGGTCGTGACACCGGATGCGGCAGGAAAGGTGATCTGCGGAGGCACACCTGCATCGCCAGGATCGCGCCAATAGGTCTTCCAGCCGGGTGAGACGTCGATCTGCAGTGCTGCGCGCAGCGTGCCATCCGCAGCCGGCACACCCGTCGTCACAAGCCTGATACGGCCGCCTTCGGTCTCGAACCAGGCACTGGACGCAGCCTGCGCCGGCAGCGCGACAAGCAGGAGGACAAGCGCGAGCGCTGCTTTTTGGGACATCACCATGTCTTTCTTTCCCAACTTGCAAGCGCTGGCGCAATCGCTAAGTGCCTCATCTTTGTGTGAGACAGGGCGCTTAGCCAAAATGGTCGGTGCGCCTGACCTTTTTCTTAACCGGCGCGCGTGTTGCCACTTTACGGCTTTTCAAAACGCGTTACCCTTGGATTCATGGAACTGTTGGGCAAGAAAAACACCGTGGCCGAGCACGGCTACCTCGATGATCACTTCCTTCTCGCCATGCCGGCGATGAAGGATGACCGCTTTGCGCGCACCGTGATCTATATCTGCGCCCATAATGAGGACGGCGCGATGGGGTTGATCATCAATCAGCCCCGGCAGATGCGCTTCCCGGACTTGCTGGTTCAGATCGGCGTCATCGAAGAACAGGATGCCATTCGCTTGCCGGACTCGGCGCGTGATCTGATCGTGCGCCATGGCGGCCCGGTCGATCGCAGCCGCGGCTTCGTGCTGCATTCGGACGATGTGACGATGGAATCCAGCACACCGGTTGCCGAAGACATCTTTCTCACAGCAACTGTCGACATCCTGCGCGCGATTTCGGCAGGCAAGGGGCCTAAGCATACCTTGATGGCGCTCGGCTATGCCGGCTGGGGTGCGGGGCAGCTGGAAACCGAGATCATCGAAAACGGTTGGCTGACTTGCCCGGCCAACGCCGAGCTTTTGTTCGATAGCGAGATCGAGCAGAAATACGATCGTATCTTGAGCTCGATCGGCATCGACCTTGCGCATCTCAGCCACACGGCTGGGCACGCCTGATACGTCCAAGCAAGGTCAGACCCATTTCGCGCTTTTCTGCAGCTTCGTTGCACCGTGTGGCCGTTCCGGCGGCTTGGATCGTCTTGATCTTCATAGCGTTTTCAACGCTTTCGCCGATCGGCCTGCGTCCGCATGTCGGCGGGCCGAACTATGAGCGGCTGTTCGCATTCGCTTTGATCGGCGGCCTGTTCGGCCTGGCATACCCCAAGCATCTCCCGCGCATCGCCATCATCGTCGTGGGCGTTGCGGTGGGGCTGGAGATCCTGCAAATGATCATCCCCGGTCGTCATGCCCGGATGTTCGATGCGTTGGTGAAAGCATCAGGCGGAATGGCCGGCGTTGTTGGTGCGGCCATCTTCAATTTCCTGCTAAGACGCTTCTAAGCCTTCACCGTTTGAGCCGTGTTTGCCTGCTCTTTCAGGATTTTCTGGACGATTTCCGCCGGAATTGGCGGTCCAAACAGGAAACTTTGGGCATATTCGCAGCCCATTTTCCGTAAAAGCTCGGCATCTTCCTCGTCCGCGACCCCTTCCGCGACCACCGACAGCCCGAGATCGTGGGCCATGGCGACCATCGATTTCAACAGCACGCCACGCTTCGGACTCTCGTCGTCGAGGAAGCTCTTGTCGATCTTGATCGTGTCGAAGGGGAAGCGCGTGAGGTAGGAGAGCGAGGAGTAGCCGGTGCCGAAGTCGTCGATCGACAGGCCGATGCCGAGCTGCTTCAGCTTGCCGAGAACGTGTGCGGACTGTTCCGGGCTGTCCATGACGAGCGACTCGGTCAGTTCCAGGCGGAAATGGCGAGGTTGAAGGCCTGACCGCGCGATCACCGAGCGCACATCGCTGACGAGGTCGCGGCGCAGGAGTTGGCGGCTGGAAAGGTTGACCGACACGAAGATCGGCGTGTCGCGCAGATGCTTCTGCCATTCGGCGAGATCTTCGGCGGCACGGGTCATGGATAGAAGGCCGAGCTGGACGATTAGGCCGCAGCCTTCCGCCACCGGAATGAAGTCGGACGGCGAGATCGCGCCGCGACGCGGATGTTCCCAGCGCAGCAGGGCCTCGAAGCCGGCGAGGCTTCGGTCTTCCAGGCGGATGATCGGCTGGTAGGCAAGCGACAGTTCGTTGCGCTCGATGGCGCGGCGCAGATCGGCTTCCAGCGTCAGGCGATCGGTGCCGACGGAGCGGAAAGCAGGGCGGAACGGCTCGATGCGGTCACCGCCGAAGCGCTTGGCCTGATGCATCGCAAGCTCGGCGTCCTTGAGCATGTCCTCAGCCGCGTTCTGCGTCGAGGACCATGAGATTAGGCCGATCGATGGCGTCAGCACGATCTCGCGCTTGGCGAAGGTAACCGGCGCGCGCACGGCTTGGCGGATTGCTTCTGCGACAGCGGCGATGCGTGCAGGCTCCTGTTCCGACAGAAGCATCAACGCGAACTGATCGCCGAACAAGCGCGAAAGAGCATCACTCGGCTTCAACAAGCGGTGCAAACGGCGCGCGATGGTGAGCAGGATCGTGTCGCCGGCCGCAACGCCCAGCGCATCGTTGACCTCGCCGAAGCGGTCGATGTCGATCACGAACACGGTCGGACGCACGGACGGTTCGGTCTTGGCCACCGAGATGATCGTGTCCAGGCGGTTGATGAAGAGTTCGCGATTGGGCAGGCCGGTCAGGTTGTCATGAACGGCATCATGCAGCAGGCGCTCTTCGGCCTTCTTCTGATCCGTCACTTCCATCAGCGTGCCGACGCAACGGATGACCTCGCCGTCCGAGCCGATCACCGGCCGCGCCTTCAGCGAGAACCAGCGATAATGACCGTCGGCACCGCGCAAGCGCAGATCCTGTGAAACGCGGCCGCGGCGATGTTCGAGGACGACATCGAGCGTGGTGCGGAACATGTCGCGATCGTCGGAATGCAGCACCGGCAGCCAGTTGCGGGCAGGGCCCTGAAGGCTGGCAGGCGCCAGGCCGAGCAGCGGCGCGACGTCGGGACGGGTTACCACACGGTCGCGCAGAACGTCCCAGTCCCACACGATGTCGCCGGAGCCGATCACGGCCAGCGCCTGGCGCTCGAGATCGCTGAGCAGACCCTGATGCATGCCGGTGCCGGCCAGTGCGTGCTGCATGACGGTGAAGCCGATCAGCAGAACGATGAGCACCAGGCCACCGCCGAGGGCCGGCTGCACGACGTCGTTGTTCAGCATGCCGGTGATCGTCAGCCAAGCGCCGGCAAGCCAAGCCAGCACCATCAGCCAACTGGGTATTAGCATGATGGCGCGGTCATAACCGCGGAAGGTGAGGTATGCGATCAGCAGGAGGCCAATACCGGCGGCGGCGGCCATCGACATGCGTGCGATGCCGGATGCAATGACCGGATCGAACACGGCGACGCCGGCCAGAAGCATCAAGCCGAAAATCCAGATCACCGCGCCATAAGCGAAATGTCCGTGCCAGCGGTTGAGGTTGAGATAGGTGAACAGGAACACGACAAGGGTAACGGCCAACGCCACCTCCGTGCCTGCTCGCCATATCTGTTCATTGCCCGGTGCGACCTCGATCAGGCGATTGAGGAAGCCGAAATCCACACTGACATAGGTGAGCACCGCCCAGGCAAGGGCGGAAGTGGCGGGGAACATGGAGGTTCCCTTGACCACGAACAGGATGGTCAGAAACAGCGCAAGCAGGCCGGCGATGCCGATGACGATGCCGCGATAGAGCGTGAAGGAATTGACCTGGTCCTTGTAGGCCTCGGTTTCCCAAAGGTAGAGCTGCGGCAGGCGCGGTGACGCCATTTCGGTTACGAAGGTCACGACCGTATTCGGGTTCAGCGTGACGAGGAACACGTCGGCATCTTCGCTGGCCTGTCGGTCGAGCGCGAAGCCTTCGCTAGGGGTGATGGCCGAAATGCGGGTCGAGCCGAGATCCGGCCAGAGGATACCGGATCCGACAAGCCGGTAATGCGGCGCGACGATCAGGCGGTCGAGCTGCTGGTCGGTCGTGTTGGCAAGCGCAAACACGGCCCAGTCGCCCGCCGAATCCTGGTTCATCGCCTCGACTTCGATGCGCCGCACGATCCCATCGGGACCGGGTGCCGTGGAGACCTGGAACGTGCTGCCCTGATTGCGGTGGATTTCGACCGCACCGGTCAAATTGAGCGCAACATCATCGCGGGTAATCTTGATCGGTTCGACGGCCGACGCAGGCATTGCCGCCATAACGAGGGCGATCAAGGCGAGAACGGCCAGAATCGAGTTTTGAATGAAGCGCGGCAAACTCACCCCGTCGACTTGGAAGTTACCCGGTTATCTGCGCGCGTCGTCGCAGACCAGGCCGTAAAGAAGATGGTCCTGCCATGCGCCGTTGATGCGCAGGTAAGATCGCGCAAGTCCCTCACGCGTGAATCCGGCTTTTTCAAGCACACGCACCGAGCGCGCGTTGGAAGGGATACAAGCGGCCTCGATCCGGTGCAACCGCAGCTCGCGGAATGCGAAGGGGATAACCAGATTCAGCGCGTCCAGCATGTAGCCGCGCCCGGCATAGTTTTCGCCCATCCAATAGCCGATCTGGCATGTCTGCGCGACGCCGCGCCGGATATTGCCCATGGTGATGCCGCCCGTCACGCGGTTTTCCGCATTGTCGATCACGAGAAAACCAATGCCGCTGCCCGTCTTGAACTCGGTACGGTTGCGTTCGAGCCGATAACGCCAGCCCGAGCGCTCGAGTTCATCGACGGACCAGAGCGGCTCCCAAGGCTCCAGAAAGGAGCGGCTCGCTTGCCGCAGGGCCGCCCACTGCTCGTAATCGCGTCCGACCGGCAGCCGTAACGTGATCCTTTCGCCCTTCAGCACCGGAGTGGCTTTTTGAGCGAAGGGCAAAGCGAGCATGGGTGCCGGTGTCTCAGCCGATGGCGAGTTTGCGCGGTGTCGAAGCGCTGCCGAGTTGCCGCGAGATCGCGTCGTAGGAGATCAACGGCTCCACCGGACCCACGGCGGTTACGGTTGGCGTGCTCGAGAACATGCGGTGCGACAGGTCGGTGAGGCGCTCGATCGTCAAGGCGGATAAACGCTCCACCAACTCTTCGGTCGGGATCGGCCGGCCGTAAAGAAGCAGCTGCCGTGCGATCTGCGACGCACGGCTGGCAGCGCTTTCACGCGACATCAGGAGGCCTGCGCGATATTGCGCGCGGGCACGGTCGAGCTCTTCCTGCTGGATCTGCTCGCCGGCCTTCTGCAACTCGCCGACGATCACCGGCATCAGTTCGCCAAGGTCGCTTTTGCCGGTTGCGGCGTGAACGCCGAAAATGCCGGTGTCCGAAAAGCCCCAATGAAAGGCATAAACGGAATAGCAAAGGCCGCGCTTTTCACGCACTTCCTGGAACAGGCGCGAAGACATGCCGCCGCCCAGCATCATCGACAGAACCTGTGAGGCGTAGAAATCGCGCGCATGATAGGCGCGGCCCTCGAAACCGAGGATCACCTGCGCATCCATGAGGTCGCGATGCTCGCGGAAGTCGCCGCCGACATAGGTCGCCTGGTCCAGCGTCTGGGTCTCGGCGTGAGGGCGGAAATGACCGAGCCGCTTTTCGACCTCCCGCACGAAGTCCTCATGTTTCAGATTGCCGGCCGCGACCACGACCATGGAGTCGCCGGCATATTGGCGATCCATGAAGCCGCGCAGCTGCTGCGGCGTGAAGGACTGCACCGTTTCCGGTGTGCCGAGGATCGAGCGGCCGACGCGCTGGTTCTTGAAAGCCGTTTCGGTGAAGTGGTCGAAAACGATGTCGTCGGGCGTGTCGAAAGCCGCGCCGATTTCCTGCAAGATGACGTTCTGCTCGCGCTCGAGCTCATGCGCATCGAACTTCGAGTCGCTCAGAATGTCGGCAAGAATGTCGATCGCGAGCGGCACGTCGGTATCGAGCACGCGTGCATAAAAGGACGTGGTTTCGACGCTGGTCGCGGCGTTAATCTCGCCGCCGACATCCTCGATCTGCGAGGCGATCTGCCAGGCAGAGCGCTGGCTGGTGCCCTTGAAAGCCATGTGTTCGAGCAGATGAGCAATGCCGTGCTCTTCTTCGTGCTCGTGGCGAGAACCCGATTTCACCCACACTCCGAGTGCAACCGACTCGATGTGAGGAATCGTTTCGGTGGCGACTGTCAAACCATTGGACAGCCGGCTGACCTCAACATTCATAGAGACTCAATCCCATTATCTGCCCATTATCGGGCTGCCCGCGAATGGCGGGGGATATAATCTTTCACCATTTTTACGTCCGAGGAAAGGGTCGTGAAGCGCTCTTGTCGGTCCATGAGATCGCCGAGCCAGACCGGAAGTTCCGGACGGCGGCCACTGGCGGCCTGCACAGCGTCCGGGAATTTCGCGGGATGAGCAGTGGCAAGCACCACCATCGGCGCCTCGCTCTTCGTTTCGGTGGCGACCTTAACGGCGGTCGCGGTGTGCGGATCGAGCAGGTAGCCGGTTGATGCCAGCACCTCTTCGATGGTGCGATCGGTTTCCGCCATGGAAGCGCGGCCGGCCGAGAATTCGGCGCGGATGGCATCCAGCGTGGCCGGTGCAATGGTGAAGGAGCCGGACTGCTTCAACCCGTTCATATAGCCGGTGACTTCCGCCGGGTTGCGGTTCGAGGCCTCGAAAAGGAGGCGCTCGAAGTTCGAGGAAATCTGGATGTCCATCGAAGGCGAGGTCGTGGCGGTCACGCCGCGCATCTCGTAGGCGCCCGATGACAAAGCACGCGCCAGAATGTCGTTGTCGTTGGTGGCGATCGCCAGATGCTCGATCGGCAGACCCATGCGCTTGGCGGCGTAGCCTGCGAAGATGTCGCCGAAATTGCCGGTCGGCACGGTGAAGGACACGGCCCGATCCGGCGAGCCGAGCGACAAAGCGGATGAGAAATAATACACGATCTGGGCCATGACGCGGGCCCAATTGATGGAGTTCACGCCCGACAAAGCCACGCCGTCACGGAAGGCGTGGTCGTTGAACAGGTCCTTCACGATGGTCTGGCAATCGTCGAAATTGCCTGATAGCGCCAGCGCATGAACGTTGGAGGCCGTGGAGGACGTCATCTGCCGCTGCTGTACCGGCGACACGCGGCCATCCGGGAACAGGATGAAGATGTCGGTGCGGTCGCGGCCGGCAAAGGCTTCGATGGCGGCGCCGCCCGTGTCGCCCGAGGTTGCGCCGATGATCGTGGCGCGCTCGCCCCGCTCGGCCAGAACGTGATCCATGAGCCGCGCAAGCAACTGCATGGCGACGTCCTTGAAGGCGAGCGTTGGGCCATGGAACAGTTCCAACACGAAGCGGTCCTGATCCAGCTGCACCAGCGGGCACACGGCCGGGTGGCGGAAGGTGGCGTAGGCTTCATGCACGATCTGCGAAAAGGTTTCGGCCTCGATCTCGCCTTCTACGAAAGGTGTCAGCACGCGAACGGCGAGGTCGGGGTAAGACAGGCCGCGCATGGCCTTAATCTCGGCGGCAGAGAACTGCGGCCATGTTTCAGGCAGATAAAGGCCGCCATCGCGGGCAAGGCCAGCGAGCAAAGCATCACGAAATCCGAGACGAGGTGCGTTGCCGCGGGTGCTGATGAAGTTCATGACGGGGTGTCCGTGGCTCTGGAACTGTCGCATGCTGTGGAACGCGACAGCCAGGATTGCGTCAGGCCGTCGCATTTCAGTCGCGGGCTGTGTATAGGACGGCAGTTCGGTTTGAAAGCTTGGATGGGGGTTCCGTTGAAGACTGGTGGACTTTTCGCCCGCTCGCTCGTGATGGGCTTGGCCTTGATCGCCGCGAGCTGTCAGTCGAGCGACAATCCGACCCGCGATGTTCCGGATATGGCCAAGCCGCCGGTTGTGCGTGAGTCGGAACTGCGCGCTTATTGCCCGGGCGTGTCCTTGCGCGAAGGCACGTCCTACTTCTCCACCTATGCCAAGGGTGGCGACGGTGATGCGACCAAGGTGATCTATCAGGCGTCCTTGTCCGACACCACGCGAGCCTGCACCTATGAAGGCGACAATGTCACGATCAAGGTTGCGGCGGCCGGCAAGGTCGTGCCGGGGCCGGCAGTGCGGCCGGGTACGATCACCATGCCGATCCGTGTGGCGGTGGTGCGGGGCTCAGAGGTGCTTTACTCCAAGCTGCACCAGCAGCAGGTGCCGGTGAGCGACACGACGGCGGCAACGCAGTTCATGTTCACCGATGCCGACATCACGATCCCGATGCCGCCGCAGCGCAACGTCTCGATCTTTGTCGGTTTCGACGAAGGCGCGAAGAAGTAAGAGCCTAGGCGTTCTCCGACCATTCGGAGAGCGCCGCCAGCACGGTCGGGAAATCGGCCCAGCGTCGGATCACCGTTTCAGCGCCGGCTTCGGTCAGCTGATCGGCATGGCCGGGATAGCTGTGCGAGGCGCCGGTGTAACCGATCACGCGCATGCCAGCGGCCACCGCTCCCGTGACGCCATGCACGGAGTCCTCGATCACGAAGGTAACGTCCGGCCGTGCGCCTTCCTTTTCGGCTGCATGCAGGAAGATATCCGGCGCCGGCTTGTGGCGGATGCCGGGATTGTTGCGCGCCGAGTAGATATGGCCCTCGAAGAAGGGCTTGAGCCGCACCTTATCCAGCATCATCTCAAGGCGCGGCAGCGTGGAGTTCGAGCAGATGCAGCGCTTGGTCTTAACCGACGCAACGGCTTCGTGTGCGCCCTCCAAAACTCGCACTTCCGCCCTCAGGCGCTGATCTAGCTGCTTTTCGGCCTCGTCGATCATCCGCGCCTGGAACGGGATCTGGCTTTCGCCTTCGAGACGAAGAAGAATGTCCTTGAAGGTGAGGCCGGCATAGCGTTCGGCAAACTCCTCCGCCTCGATCGGAAAGCCTGCAGCGGTGAGGATGCCTGCATCTACGCGCGCGGCGATGATCTCGCTGTCCACCAGGACACCATCGCAGTCGAAGATCACGAGATCGGGTTGCGGCATAGGAAGCTCCAAGGACAATCGGACACGGTCGGGAAGGGGCGGGGTCTATCGCAAGGGGCACGCAGACGCAAATAGCGCGATAGGTTCATCAAATTTTTACGCCGTTCGGTAACCATAACGGTCAGTAAAAGCCCTGTAACGCGTTTGTTCGAGTGCCCGCCATGACCGCCTTGCGTCTCGTTGACGATCAGACTTCGCTCGCACCCCTCTACAAGGGCCAGCCCGCTCCGGCCTGGCTGGATACGATCCTGAAAGGCGATTGCGTGGCGGCCATGAACCGCCTGCCGGACCATTCCGTCGACGCGATCTTCGCCGATCCGCCCTATAATCTACAGCTCGAAGGTGCGCTGCACCGTCCGGACCAGTCCAAGGTCGATGCGGTCGATGATGATTGGGACCAGTTCGAAAGCTTCCAGGCCTATGACGCCTTCACCCGCGCCTGGCTCCTCGCCGCGCGCCGCGTGCTGAAGCCAACCGGCACGATCTGGGTGATCGGCTCCTATCACAACATCTTTCGCGTCGGCGCAATCATGCAGGATCTCGGCTTCTGGATCCTCAACGACGTCGTGTGGCGCAAAACCAACCCGATGCCGAACTTCCGCGGCCGCCGGTTCCAGAACGCGCATGAAACCATGATCTGGGCCAGCCGCGACCGCAGTGCCAAGGGCTATACCTTCAACTACGAATCCATGAAGGCCGCCAATGACGACGTGCAGATGCGCTCCGACTGGCTGTTCCCGATCTGCACCGGCAATGAGCGCCTGAAGGACGAGAAGGGCGTCAAGATCCATCCGACACAGAAGCCGGAAGCCTTGCTGGCACGCGTCATGCTGTCGTCCACAAAGCCGGGCGATGTCGTGCTCGACCCGTTCTTCGGTTCGGGAACCACGGGCGCCGTCGCCAAGCGTCTCGGCCGCCATTATGTCGGCATCGAGCGCGAGCAGGCCTATATCGATGCCGCGCAGGAACGCATTGCCGATGTGAAGACGCTTGAGCGCCAGGCACTGGAACTGCTCGTGAGCAAGCGCTCCGAACCGCGCATCGCCTTCGTCAGCCTGATCGATGCAGGCCTGATGAAAGCCGGCACCAAGCTCTACGACGCCAAGCGCCGCTACACGGCCGTTGTTCGCGCTGATGGCACGCTGTCATGCGGAACACTGGCCGGTTCGATCCACAAGGTCGGCGCCCAGGTGCAGGAAGCCGAAGCCTGCAACGGCTGGACCTTCTGGCACTACGAGCGCGCCGGCGGCCTCACGCCAATCGACGAACTCCGTCGCGTGGCGCGTGTCGGCATCGAGCGCGCCGGGGCGTAAGGCCCACCTTCAACAGGTTCTGAGAGCAAAAGCAGGCGCGCCGAGCCAGCCGGCGCACCGGAGAGGATAAGCTACTCCGGCCCAGGCAAGGGCTTTGCTCTCGAACTGGAGGTGCATGCGATGCGGTTTCGACCGATGCGCATCACTCTGGAAGTGAAACGGACCCGGACGAGCTGGCAAGTAACGTTCCGGGTCCAATTCACGTTCTAGAAAACGAGGGGTCGGGCAAAAGCTCGGCTCCTCACTCCAGAAACCTAGCTGCAGCAGCCGGAAAAATCAACTTCGGCAATCAGAGTTCAGCTTTTAGAACTCCACCCCAAGCCCTCGCAGGCCCCTCTCCAACTGCTCGGCGCTCGTGAAATGGATTGCCTGCCAGCCGGCAGCTTTGGCGCCTTCGACGTTTTTCAGGCTGTCGTCGATGAACACCGTCGAGGCCGGATCGAGCTCGAAGTCGGCGGCGTGGCGGTCGTAGATCGCTTTATCAGGCTTGATCAGCGCGACGTCTCCCGACACGGTCACGCCGCGCGTTTCGTTGAGGAACGGGAAGATCGTGCGGGCCTGCGCGAAGGTGTCGGAGTTGAAGTTGGTCAGCATGGTGACGTCATAGCCGGCGGCAATCAGGCGGCGCAGGAGAATGACGCTGTCTTCGTAATGGTGACTGACCATTTCGTGCCAGTGCTTGCGGAAGGCCCGGATCATGCTTTCCTGGCTCGGATGCTCGGCAATCAGCAGCGCTTCGGCGTCTTCCCAGGAGCGGCCGCGGTCTTGCTCCAGGTTCCAATCGTTTGTGCAGACGGTTTCGAAGAACAAACGACGCTCTTCTTCATCCGGGATCAGGCGGGAAAAGGGGATATTCGGATCGTAATGGATCAGCACCTTGCCGATGTCGAAAACGATGTGCTTGATCTCTGCCATATCCTCATCTCGCTTGGGGCTTGAAGGCGTTGGGAACGGCAGCTTCGATGGCCTTTTTCATCACCGTCGGCAAGGCCTCGCTGGTGATGCCGCTAGGTGCGGACCACCACATGCCGGAAGGCGCGGGACCCTCAAATTGCCCGCGGTAGACATCCAGCATCAAAGCGAAATGCGTGAAGATGTGAGTGATCGTGCCGGCTGGCTGCCAATCCGTGGCAAACGGCGCGTCATTAGGGCCGAACCCGCCAGTGGCATCCCAGGCACTGCCCGGCACCTCCGCCATGCCGCCGAGCAGCCCTTTGTTCGGCCGTTTGCGCAGCAGGATCGCACCATCAGCGCGCAGCGCAACGAAGGCTGCACCGTGCCGCACCGGGCGCTCCGCTTTAGGCTTCTTGACGGGAAAGCGTTCGGGTTCGTCCAGCGCAAGCGCCTGACAATCATCCTTGAACGGGCACAAGATGCAGGTGGGCCGGCGCGGCGTGCAGATGGAAGAGCCGAGATCCATCAGAGCCTGTGCGAAGTCCCCCGGACGATCGGCAGGCACAAGCTCGGCAAGCTCGACCCGGATGTCTGACTTAGCCTGCGGTAGCGGCGTATCGATGCGGTAAAGCCGCGTCACCACGCGCTCGATATTGCCGTCGATCACCACGGCCGGACGGTTAAAGGCGATGGCCGCGATCGCGGCAGCGGTATAAGCGCCGATGCCGGGCAGGGCGCGTAGGCCTTCTTCCGTATCGGGAAAGCGGCCGTCGAACTGCTGCGCCACGACATCGGCGCACTTCTTGAGGTTGCGAGCCCGCGAGTAATAGCCGAGGCCGGCCCAAGCGCGAAGAATGTCGTCTTCGCTCGCGGCGGCCATCGCGAGTATATCCGGCCAGCGCTCAGTGAAGGCCAGGAAATACTTCTTCACCGCTTCAACCGTGGTTTGCTGCAGCATCACCTCGGACAACCAGATCCGATAGGGATCGGCCTGCATACCGCGCGCAGCTTCCGCTGGCGAAATGCGCCACGGCAGCACACGGTGATGGCGATCATACCAGGCGAGCAGACGCTCGGCCTTCGGCGGTAAGAGAGGCAGATCTGTCGAAAGAGATGTCATGCGGCGGAGGACGGCTACCATCCAGCGTGGCGAAGCGGTAAACCCATCCCATGGCAGAGAAACGTCGCTCCTACAACGCCCAGCCCGTCAGCGATCTTTCCACCGCGATCCTTGATCCGGTGCTGAAACGGCGCGCCGGCATCTCGGTCGGTCTCGTGCAATCCTGGGAAGAAATCGTCGGGCCGAAGGTCGCGTCCACTTCGCGTCCTGAGAAGATCCAGTGGCCGCGTCGCGCGCATGAGGACGATCCGTATCAGCCGGCCACCCTCATCATCGCCTGCGAAGGCCTGGCCGCCATGCGCATCCAGCATGAAGCCACGGAAATCATCGGCCGCATCAACGGCTATCTCGGCTTTCCCGCGATCGGCCGCATTAAGATCGTGCAAAAACCGATCCTGCATCCGCATGCCAAGCCGAAGCCGGAACTACGGCCTTTGACGTCGGGCGAAAGCGAGAAGCTGGCGGGTCGCGTCAGCGTTATCGAGGACGAAGGCTTGCGAAAATCACTGGAGGCTTTGGGCCGTGCGGTGATTGGCCGCCGCAAGTGACCATATTTTTCGCGCATTCGTGAATGTTTTGTCTCATGCACTTAATTGGTTTAACGACAGGAATGACGTATTTGCCGCATCAAGGTGCGGCGACTACGAAATGCCCACTACCAGATCCATGTCACAGGTGATCCCGATCATGACGCCCTCGCTTACACGCCGCTCCCTGCTGGGTTCGATGTCAGTCGTTCCTGCCGCGCTCGCTTTGGCGTCCTTTGGCGAAAGCGGTGTAGCCAACGCCCAAACGCCTGCTGGCGGCGCTTCCGGCGCAGCCCCGGCTGCAACCGGCAACGTCGATATGGCGAAGCTGCTGCAGGCCGGTTCGCTGCCGGAGAAGGTGCTCGGCAAGGATGACGCGCCGGTCACAATCGTCGAATATGCATCGATGACCTGCAGCCACTGCGCGCATTTCGATGTCGCCACGCTGCCGACCATCAAGGAAAAGTACATCGACACGGGCAAGGCTCGGTTGATCATGCGCGAATTCCCGTTCGATCCGCGCGCCGAAGCCGGCTTCATGCTGGCTCGTTGTGCCGGCGACAACTACTTCGCCATGGTGGACGTGTTGTTCAAGCAGCAGGAGCAGTGGGCGCCGGTTCAGGACGCCAAGGCAGCCCTGTTGCAGATCTCCAAGCTTGCCGGCTTTACACAGGAAAGCTTCGAGGCCTGCTTGACCGACCAGAAGCTGCTCGACGATATCAGGGCTGTCCGGACCCGCGGCTCCCAGGAATTTGGCGTCGATGCCACCCCGACCTTCTTTATCAACGGCAAGAAATATTCCGGCGCGCTCTCGGTTGACGAGATGTCGGCGGTTATCGACGGCCTGCTTTAAGCCGGTCTTCGGGCGCGGCCTGTCCGCGTCCGCTTGGCTATTGGAAAAGAGCTGATGCGCTTTTCCCGTCTTCGCCTTCTTGGCTTCAAGTCCTTCGTGGAACCGGCCGAGTTCGTGATCGAGCGCGGCCTGACCGGCGTGGTCGGGCCCAATGGCTGCGGCAAGTCCAATCTTGTCGAAGCGCTGCGCTGGGTGATGGGCGAAAGCTCCTACAAGAACATGCGCGCGTCCGGCATGGACGACGTGATCTTTTCCGGCTCGGCAACACGCCCCGCGCGCAATGCCGCCGAAGTCACGCTCTTCCTCGACAATTCCGATCGCTCCGCGCCGCCATCTTTCAACAACGACGACGAGTTGCAGGTGTCGCGCCGCATCGAGCGCGCGGCCGGCTCGATCTATCGCATCAACGGCAAGGAAGCGCGCGCTAAGGATGTGCAGCTCCTGTTTGCCGACCAGTCCACTGGCGCTCGTTCGCCGTCCATGGTGGGGCAGGGGCGCATCGGTGAACTGATCCAGGCGAAGCCACAGGCTCGCCGTGCGCTGCTGGAGGAAGCCGCCGGCATCTCCGGCCTGCATACGCGCCGCCATGAGGCTGAACTGCGGCTGCGCGCGGCCGAGCAGAACCTCGAGCGTCTTGATGATGTGGTGGGCGAGCTCGGCACGCAGATCGAGAACCTGAAACGGCAGGCACGCCAGGCGCAGCGCTTCAAGAACCTGTCGGCCGACATCCGCAAGGCCGAAGCCACCTTGCTGCATCTGCGCTGGACGCAGGCTAAGGGACAGGCCGCGCAGGCACAAACCGTGCTGCATCAGGCGACGATGGTTGTGGCCGAGCGTGCCGCCGCGCAGATGG
>NZ_DAMBUH010000029.1:0-1365 GCF_032053605.1 Tianweitania sp. | reverse complement strand
AAGCCGCAAAGCAACAGGGCATCGGCGCGCATCATCTGCCCGCATTGCGCGATGCGGCGGCGGCAGCACTGGCCGCCGTTCAGCGGCTGGAGCTTGCAAAGGCGCAGGTTGAAGATGAGGCCAAGCGCCTGCGTGAGCGCGAGGCGGAGCTGGCGCGGCGTCTCGAACAATTGGTCGGAGACGTCGCGCGCGAAGAACAGCTTGGCGCCGAGAACACCGCCAATCTCGCCCGTCTGGATGAGGAGGAGGTCGCCCTTCGGGCCGATCATGACGGTGCGGATCTTCGCGAAAAACAAAGCCACGAGGCGCTTGAGCAGGGAAGCGCTGCTTTAGCGGCAGCCGAAACAGCGCTGGGCCAGGCCACGACGCGCCGGGCGGAAGCGGCCGCGCAAAGGTCGGAACTCGATCGCGCTCTTCGGACGGCCCTAGAGCGTTTGCAGCGGCTAAATGCCCAAGCAGCTGACATTCAGCGCGATGCGGAGGCGCTGAACGCCAGATTGACGGCAGCACCGGACGTTGACGAAGCAAAGCGCGCCCTTGCTGCTGCCGAGGCACAGATAAAGCAGGCTGAAAGCGCGTTTACGCAGACTGAATTTGCCGTTGTTGCAGCGCGGCAGGAGGAAAGTGCAGCGCGCGCGCCGCTCGTCGATGCCAAGGCCGCACTTGCCCGCATCGAAACGGAAGCACGGACGCTGGCCAAGGTGCTGAATGCGGGGCTCAACCAGGACTTTCCGCCCGTGCTCGACCAGATCGAAGTTGAGCGCGGCTATGAGGCAGCACTTGGTGCAGCCTTGGGCGACGATCTCGATCTGCCCGTTGATCATCACGCGCCCGCCTTCTGGGGTGACGCGCCGTTCCGGCTGGATGATCCGACTCTGCCGATAGGGATCGTACCCTTGGCGCAGCACGTCAAAGCGCCCCGTCAGATGGCACGTCGGCTGGCGCAGATCGGGTTGGTGACAGCGGAAGAAGGCGCGCGCAGGCATGGTGAATTGGCGCCGGGCCAAAGGTTGGTGACATCAGACGGCGCTTTGTGGCGTTGGGACGGCTACCGCGCCAGCGCCGACGCGCCGACAGCCGCCGCGCAACGCCTTGCGCAAAAGAACCGGCTTGGCGAACTCGACGCCGAGCTTCAGCAAGCGCGCTCGACTCATGTTGAAACCGAGCAAAGCGCACAGGCTGCCGAAGCCAGCTTGAAACAGGCAGTGGATGCCGAGCGATCGGCGCGTGACACCTTGCGGCATTTGCAGCAGGAAAATGCGCGCGCACGCGACGCGTTGCTGCGAGCCGAGCGTGCCGCCGGCGATCTTGCAGCACGGCAGGCTGCACTCGGTGAGGCGTCCGCGCGCATCAACGACAGCCGAT
>NZ_DAMBUH010000028.1:29509-41811 GCF_032053605.1 Tianweitania sp. | reverse complement strand
GGCTGAGGTCCCGGATTTCCAGCAGAGCCTCGGCCTTCGCATCTGCAGCTACCGGGGTCCGCGTCACCGCCTGAACGGCATTGCCCACCATCATGCGCGCCAGCGAAGCGGCGGTCTCGTCGCGCGGGCTGCAATGCGCCACCACCTTGCCGTGGCGCAGCACGGTCGCGGCGTCGCAAAGCCGCTTCACCTCGTCCAGCCGGTGCGAAATATACAAGATCGACTTGCCCTCGGCGCGCAGCCGCTCCAACGTCTCGAACAGCCGGTCGGCTTCCTGCGGCGTCAGCACGGACGTCGGCTCGTCCAGGATAATCAGCTGCGGTTCCTGCAGAAGGCAGCGGATGATCTCGATGCGCTGTCGCTCGCCGACCGACAGATCGCCCACCATCATGGATGGATCAACCGGCAGTCCATAGGCTTCAGACAGCGCCCGCGCGCGTTGCGCGATCGTCGAGACCGGCACCTTTTCGGCCAAGGACAAGGCGATGTTTTCCGCCGCCGTCAGCGCTTCAAATAGCGAGAAGTGCTGGAACACCATGCCGATGCCGAGCTTGCGTGCTTCGCCCGGGCTGGGAATGCGCACCGCACGCCCGTCCCACAGGATCTCGCCGGCATTGGGTTCGAGCGAGCCGAACAGCATCTTCACCAGCGTCGACTTGCCGGCACCGTTTTCGCCGAGCAAGGCATGGATTTCCCCGCGCTGGATCGTCAGGTCGATCCCGTCGCAAGCCGTCAGCTTCCCGAAGACCTTTGTCAGTCCTCGGGTTTCCAGCAATGCCGGACGGACGTCGGCGCTTTGCTGCACCAATGCTTCTTACTCCCGAAGCCGGCTTTCCCGGCTCCTCAAAGATTGTCTGAAGGCGTCTATCTAGCACTTTATCGCACGGGAACGTCGAGCGAAAGACGCCTTTGCTTCAAGAAGTCGCAGTGATTAATCTTAAGGCAGAAGGATCGTCGTTCCGGTCGTTTTGCGCGCTTCCAAGTCACGATGCGCTTGTGCGGCATCTTCCAGCCTGTAGCGCTGGTTGATGTTGATCTTGACGATACCCTTCGCAACCACGTCGAACAAAGCAGCGGCGGACTCTTCGAGTTCGTCGCGCTTGGCGATGTAGGCAAACAACGTCGGCCGCGTCAGGAAGAGCGAACCCTTCTGCGACAGCACGCCGAGATTGAACGGCGGGATCGGTCCAGACGATTGGCCAAAGGTCACGAAAAGCCCGCGCGGCTTCAAACAGTCGAGCGAACCTTCATACGTGTCTTTGCCAACGGAATCATAGACCACGTCGCACTTCTTGCCGCCGGTAATCTCCTGCACCCGCGCCACGAAATCCTCTTTCGTGTAGTCGATCACGTGGTCATAGCCATGCGCCTTGGCGAGTTCGACCTTCTCCGGCGAGCCGGCCGTGCCGATCACGGTCGCGCCGAGATGCTTGGCCCATTGGCCGAAGATCAGGCCAACGCCACCGGCAGCCGCATGGTAAAGCACCGTGTCGCCGGCTTTGACCGCAAAGGTCCGGCGCAGCAGATATTCCACCGTCATGCCCTGCAGCATCATGGCCGCGCCCTGCTCGTCCGAAATCGTTTCGGGCAGCTTCACCAGCCTGTCGGCTGGGATGACGCGCTGTTGCGCATAAGCGCCGAGCGGCCCGACATAGGCAACGCGGTCGCCCACCTGCAAACCGTTCACACCATCGCCCAACGCTTCCACGACGCCGGCCGCTTCGTTGCCGGGCACAAGCGGCAAACCGTTTGGCGCGGGATAAAGGCCGGTGCGATAATAAACATCGAGATAGTTCAGGCCGATCGCGGTATGGCGAACAAGCGCCTCGCCGGCCTTCGGTTGTTCAACCGGAGCATCCTCATAGACCAACACGTCCGGTCCGCCATGCTCATTAACACGGATTGCCTTGCTCATGCTGTTTCCTTCCGTCCAAGGTTCGGGAACAACTGCATTACCCCGCCGATAAAGAAGAGGTAGAGCCCGGTCACGGCCATCGCGATCTTCACCCACTCAGATGCATTCATGTTCTGCACCAGCGCCAGAACCGAAATCGCGCACCACACCAGAAACACCGTCAGGTTCAGGTTGCGAAGCCGCACTACCCGCACCGGATGAAGGAAACTCATGGGAATGAAGGTGAAGATCGCCGAAAACACCACGACGGCGAAGGACACATATTCCCCGGGCTCGATCACGAACAAGGTGAACACCACCATGTTCCAGACCACCGGGAAGCCCTTGAAGAAGTTCTCCTTCGTCTTCATGCCGGTATCGGCATAATAGATCGCGCTGGAAACCACGATGATCGCGGCCGAAAGGAAGGACAGCCCCTCGCCCATAAAGCCGCGCTGATAAAGCGCGAAAGCGGGGATGAGGACGTAAGTCACGTAATCGATGATGTTGTCGAGCAGCTCGCCCGACCAGGTCGGAAGCACTTCCTTGACCTGCAGCTTGCGCGCGATCGGACCATCGATACCATCGACGAGAAGTGCCAGACCAAGCCACAGAAACATCGCCGTCCAGCGTTCTTCGCTCGCGGCCACCAGTGACAGGAAGGCCAGAAATGAGCCGGAAGCCGTGAAAAGATGCACGGAAAAAGCGCGCGCCTGCGGCACGGTTACCTTTTTCGGTCCCTTCACAAATTGCTCAAGCTTCGACACGGACCATCCATCCTGTCGACGGGCAGAAAAGCCGGTCGTTGCTGGAACTCTTCATCGTGGCCGTCACTCTTCTGCCGCTGCTTTTCCGCTCGGGGACGCGCGCGACACTAGTTTCAGCGCTTCTGCCAAACAAGACCAAACAGGCAGTGGTTCACCACTGTTGACAGCTTCCACACTGTTGAAGGGCGCTGCGTCGCATTGCAGCCGCTCTGGGTGCTCGGATAAACAGAGCGCAACCCCAAGGATACGGCCATGACAGATATGCTCGCCCCCAAGACGATTCTCGTTGCCGGCGCCGGACCTGCCGGGCTCATTGCCAGTCTCGCAATGGCAAAGGCCGGCTTCGATGTCAGCCTGATCGGTCCTGAAGCCGGCGCGAGTGATGCACGCACCACAGCGCTGATGGTGCCGGCACTCGATTATCTCGTTGAACTCGGCATCGATACGAGCTTTGAAGGCAAGTCCGCTTCATTGCGCACCATGCGCATCATCGATGCCACCAAGCGGCTGCTGCGCAGCCCGACCGTCCCCTTCCACGCCAGCGAGATCGACCGCAACACCTTCGGCGCCAACATTCCGAATGCCGTGCTGGCGCAGACGCTGTCGGACGCGGTCGCCAACCAGCCGCGCATCACCCGCCATCTCACCACTATCAAGAACTGGGTGCCGTCGGCCGATCGCATCACTGCTGCGCTGGACGATGGTCTGCGCCTCGAAGGTGCCTTGGCGATTGCGGCCGACGGGCGCGGTTCCCCTGCGCGCGATGCCGCCGGCATTCGCACGATCGGCCATCCCTACCCGCAATCGGCGCTCGTTCTGTCCTTCAGCCACACCCGCCCGCACAACGACACGTCGAACGAGTTCCACACGGAAACCGGCCCATTCACCCAGGTGCCGCTGCCCGGCGACAAGTCCAGTCTGGTCTGGGTGGTCTCGCCAGCGGAAGCTGAAACGCTGAACGCGCTGGACGATGCGGAGCTTTCCCGCCGCATCGAAGCCCGCATGCAGTCCATGCTCGGTTCGGTCAATGTATTGCCCGGCCGCCAGATCTATCCGCTGTCGGCCCGTATGCCGCTGTCCTTCGCGCAGTCGCGCATCGCGCTTGTCGGCGAAGCGGCCCATGTCTTCCCGCCGATCGGGGCGCAAGGTCTGAACCTCGGCATCCGCGACGTGCAGACCATCGCCGGCCTCGTGGAAGAGAATCTCAGCGATCCCGGCGCCGATAACGTTCTGCGCAGCTATAGCCGTCGCCGGACGCCCGACATCTTCGCGCGAAACAGCGCGGTGAACCTGCTGAATCGTTCGCTTCTGTCCGGTCTCCTGCCGGCACAGATGGCGCGCAGTGCTGGCCTCAGCCTGATGGAAAAGCTCCCGCCGGTGCGCAGCTTCTTCATGCGCGAAGGCATGGCGCCCGGCAGTGGTTTTCGTGGCCTATGGGAAAAGGTCGGGCGGCAGGACGCCTGATCGAATCAGATAAAGCAGCGCCGTCACGGTGGCGACCGAGCCTGTGGTCGTCACCAGAATGCTGGCCGAAGCCCGTTCCACCCACACGCCGTACTGCGCAGCAATGATATAGACATTGGTGGCCGTCGGCAGCGATGCCAGCAACATCGCAGTCCACACCCACACGGTCGGAAAGTCGCCGATCAGGCTCAGCATCGTGTAGCAAAGCAGCGGGTGCAGGAAGAGCTTCAACAACACGATCGGCCCGATCGCCGTCGGCATTCGCCGCAGCGGCCGCAGTGCGAGCGTCACGCCCATCGCAAATAAGGCGCAAGGTGCTGCCGCCCGCGACACGATCTCCAACAAGCGATCCAGCGCTCCCGGCGCACGGAAGTGAAACGCCGCCGCAAGAACGCCGAGGATCGTCGCGACGATAAACGGGTGCAGCAGGATCTTGCGTCCGATATCGAGCGCCAGGCTGCTCGCGCCAGGGCTGCGCTCGCCCGACAACGCCATCAAGGTCGGCGCTAAGACGAAGTGCATGACGTTCTCGAAGCAGAAGATCAGCGCCACCGGCACCGCCGCTTCCTCGCCGAACGCAATCAGCGCGAGACCCGGTCCCATGAAGCCGATATTGCCATAGGCCGCCGCCAGAGCCTTGATCGTGCTTTCCGGCACGTTGCCGCCGAACAGAAGTGAACCGGCGAACATCGTCGCAAAGATCAGGAACGTCGCCAGCATCGACGCCAGAATGAACGAGATCTGCGTCAGCTGCTCGATCGGCGTCTTGGACAGCAGCTGGTAGAAGAGGGCCGGCAAGGCGATGTAGAGGATGAACACATTCATCCAGGCCAAGCCTTCGACCGGATGCTTCATAAGCTTCGCGACAACGAAGCCGATCAGGATCATGCCGAAAAACGGCAGAACCAATCCGACAACATCCGCCATGATCAGACTCGCTTGGGCTTTGGAGGCTGGCCCTTAGGCCGGCAAAGAGCGTCCAGCGGCGCTAACCGCCACAGCCACCTGCGTCAAGCATTTGCGGGATTGAACAACGCCGGCGCTGCGGCCAAATAACAGGCATGACAGACACACGACATGCCAAGTTTCAGATCGGTCAGGTGGTCCGGCACCGGGTCTTCCCGTTCCGCGGCATCATCTTCGACGTCGATCCCGAATTCGCCAACACCGAAGAATGGTACGAAGCGATTCCTGCCGCCGTGCGGCCGAGCAAGGATCAACCCTTTTACCATCTGCTCGCCGAGAATGAAGACAGCGAATACATCGCCTATGTGTCCGAGCAGAACCTGCTGGAGGATTCGGACGGCGGTCCTTTGCGTCACCCGCAGCTCAACCAGATCTTCGCCCGTGATTCGGCAGGGCGATATCGACTGCGTGGCCAGCCGCATCATTAACGGCAAAAACCGGAAGAACTTCAGAAAATCTCGGAAAAAATGGCCGCTAAATAGGAAAAAGGCGGAGCTTTCACCCCGCCTTTTTCCGGTTTTTCCGTCGACTTTCTGCTTTTAGTTCGCGGTCTTCGCCTTCTGCTGCTCGTCCTTGAGCTTCTTCGCGAAGTCGTCGTTGTTCTTGTTCACGAAGGCTTCCAGCTTCTTCTGGCGGTCTTCGAGGTCCGACTGCTGCAGCGGAGGACCGTCATAAGCGCCGGTGAAACCGCCGAGCGAAACCTTGATCGGGTTCGGCTGATTCTGGAAGTTGACCGAGGTCAGCGTGAGGTTCGTGCCCTTCTTGAAACCTGCAACCAGCTGATCGTTGAGCGGCGCTTCGGCCACGCACCGATCCGGGAAACAGATAACATAATCAAGCTTCTGCGCCTTGTTGTTGTCGACCTGAAGGCCGACACCTGGAGGCAGCAAACGGCCGGTCGGCACGGTGACTTGGAACACGCGGCGGCTCACTTTGCCCTTGACCTCGACGAGGCTGACGGCGGTGATCAGCTGGCCGGTATTAGCGGTCATGATCTGCTGAACGTTGCAGATCTCAACGTCCTGCTGCTTCTGGCAGGCCTTGAACCAACCCTTGGGCGGAGCCGCAGGGTTCTGCTCCTGCGCAGATGCTGGCGCAACACCACCGGCAACCACAGCAGCGAGGCCTGCCGCAACAAGGGCAAGTCGCGACGTGTTGAGGTTCGGAAACTTCATGGGTCGGTTATCCTCTTGAATGGATGGCGGTGAGCGCTACCCAGCCGCTAGCCGGCGTCAGTGTTGCTTAAATAAGGCAACAGGATGACTGTTGGCGGCCTGTTACACCGGCTTGTTCCCGGAATCCAGCTTGGCGAAGGCCCGGAAACACATCATTGCGCCGCCATTCCCCGCGACTGTGATATTTCCGTCGACCGAATCGGAAAGACTGCCCATGCCCACCAAATCCCTGCTGCTTGCCTGTTCGATGCTGATGACGGTTGCCTTCGGTGCTCCCGCGGCACGCGCAAAGCCGGCACATGCGATTGCCATGCAGGGCAAGCCCGCACTCCCCGCAGACTTCCAGCATATGCCCTATGCCAACCCGGATGCGCCCAAAGGTGGCCGCGTCGTTTATGCCTGGCAAGGCAGCTTCGACAGCCTGAATCCCTTTATCGTTCAAGGGGATGGCGCGCGCGGTTTGTTCGACACGGACTTCGGCAACAACGTCTTTGAGCCACTTATGATGCGCTCGAAGGACGAGGCCTTCACGCTTTATCCGCTGATCGCCGAAAGCGTCGAAACCGATGACGCGCGGTCGTTCGTCACATTCACTCTGAACCCGAACGCCAAGTTCTCTGATGGCCAGCCGATCACCGTCGACGACGTCATCTTCTCGCTCGAGCTGTTCCGCGATAAGGCGCGCCCGATCTATCAGCGCTGGGTCGGCGTGATTGATCGCATGGAGCGCGTTGGCGAACGCGGCCTGAAGCTCGTTTTCAACGACAAGGCCGACCGCGAATCGCCACTGCTTCTGGCGGGCATTCCGATCCTTCCAAAGCATGCGATCGACCGCGAGACCTTCGATCGTACCAGCCTGAAGCCGATGATCGGCTCTGGCCCATACATCATCGACAATGTGCGCCCGGGCGAACAGGTGACCCTGAAGCGCAACCCGGATTACTGGGCGAAGGACTTGCCGACCAAGCGCGGCTTCGACAATTACGACGAAATCCGCATCACCTATTTCCGCGACCCGAACACAATGTTCGAGGCCTTCAAGAAGGGGCTGGTCGACGTTTTCCCGGAGGACCAAACCGGACGTTGGACGACCGGCTACAACTTCCCAGCTGTGGCCGACGGCAGGGTTCGAAAGGAAACCTTCGACAAGCAGACGCCTGCGGACATGCTCGGCTTTGTTCTCAACACGCGCCGGCCCATCTTCCAGAATCGCGATGTGCGCCGCGCGCTTGCCGGGTTGTTCGACTTCGAATGGAGCAACCGCAACCTCTTCAACGATGCCTACCAGCGCACCACGAGCTACTTCGATGGCTCCGAACTTTCTTCGACGGGCCGTCCTGCATCTGAGGCCGAGAAAAGCCTGCTTGCACCCTATCCCGATGCAGTGCGCCCCGACATTCTCGCGGGAACCTGGACGCCGCCAAAGTCCGACGGCAGCGGTCGTGACCGGGAGTTTCTGCGGCAAGGCTTTGAAGCCCTGAAGGCTGCCGGCTATTCCATGCAAAACGGCCGCATGGTGGATGCCAAAGGCAAACCGCTGGCCTTCGAGATCCTGCTCAACGGCAAGTCGAGCGAACAGATCAGCATGGCCTGGCAGGGCACCCTCGCCCGACTTGGCATTACCGTGTCGGTCCGCTCCGTAGATGCCGCGCAGTATTTGCAGCGTCAGCGGACCTATGACTTCGATGCCATGCTGATGCGCTACACTTCCTCGCTTTCGCCCGGCGTGGAACAGCAGTTCCGCTGGGGTTCGGCCTCCGCCAAAGCGCCCGGCACCTACAACTTCGCAGGCGTCGCCGAGCCTGCAATCGATGGGCTCATCAACCAAATGGTGAATGCGCGAGACCGCGACGAGTTCGTGACGATCGTGCGCGCTTATGATCGCGTGCTGCTGAGCGGCGCCTACATCGTGCCCTTGTATTATCAGCCGCAGCAATGGGTGGCGAGCTGGAGCCATATTCACCGGCCCGAACAAACCTCGGTTTACGGCTACCAGCTGCCGACATGGTGGTCGGAGGGCACTGCGCGATGACCCTGAGCATTGATGTCGTGTCGGACGTTGTTTGTCCTTGGTGCTTCATCGGGCAAAAGAAGCTCGATCTCGCTTTGGGCATGGTTCCAGACATCGATGTCACCCTGAATTGGCGACCCTATCAGCTCGATCCAACCATCCCGCGTGAGGGCACGGACCGCCAAGCCTATATGCTGGCGAAGTTCGGCAGTCAGACAAAGATCGATCAGATCCACGCCCGCATCGAATCGATCGGGCAGGAACTTGGCATCGCCTTCGATTTCGCCGCCATCAAGGTCGCTGCCAACACCCTCGATGCGCATCGGCTTATCCGCTGGGCGGGCGCAACCGGTCCTGAACTGCAGGGTCGCGTGGTCCGCAACCTGTTCTCGGCCTATTTCGAGCAAGGTCGCGACATCGGCGATCCCCAAGTTCTTGCCGATCTGGCGGGAAGCAGCGGCATGGACGCGGCTGTTGTTTCAGCCCTGCTTGCAGCGCCTTCCGACATCGAAGCCGTGCAGCAGGAGATCGCAACGGCCACCACCATGGGCATCACGGGCGTTCCCTGCTTTCTGCTTGATGGCCGCTACGCCCTCATGGGTGCGCAGGAGCCTGAGATCCTCGCAGATGCGATCCGGCAGGTGGCAGAGCAGAGATAAACGCTTAAACGACTGCTTTTGATTCAAGTTGAGCAGGAACAGCGTACCCTTTTCGTTTCACAACTAGATAAACTTTTAAATGTTGCAGAACACATGCCGAACAGATACGGTCTGTTCTGGGTTTGTTTTTTGATTCAGAGGGTCTTGGGATGCTGACGCGCAAGCAGATGGAACTGCTTTCCTTCATCAATCAGCGGATGAAGGAAAGTGGTATCCCGCCTTCCTTCGACGAGATGAAGGAGGCCTTGGATCTTGCCTCCAAGTCGGGAATCCACCGCCTGATAACGGCTTTGGAAGAGCGCGGATTTATCCGTCGTCTTCCGAACCGCGCCCGAGCGCTGGAAGTGATCAAGCTGCCAGAGTCTCTGTCGCCGGCACTCGGCCCCAAGAAGTTCTCGCCGAGCGTGATCGAAGGCAGCCTCGGCAAGAAGCCGCCGGAGCCAGCCAAGCCGCAGCGCAGCGCCTCTAATGACGACGATGCGAACGGCATCTCCGTGCCAGTCATGGGCCGGATCGCGGCTGGTGTGCCGATCTCGGCGATCCAGCACCCAACCCACTCTATCACCGTCCCGCCGGATATGCTGACGGGTGGCGAGCATTATGCACTGGAAGTGCGTGGTGATTCGATGATCGAAGCCGGCATCTTCGACGGCGATACGGTTGTGATCCGCGATGGCAGCACGGCCAACCCTGGCGACATCGTGGTTGCCTTGGTGGACGATGAAGAAGCTACGTTGAAGCGCTTCCGCCGCAAGGGTGCGTCCATTGCCCTCGAAGCAGCCAATCCCGCTTACGAGACGCGTTTTTTCCCGCCACACCGTGTCAAGGTTCAGGGTCGTTTGGTTGGCCTGATCCGGAAGTACTAGGCGGCTCTTCAGCCGGCACTCCTGCTGGCGGTTTGGTCTGCTGAGACGGCTTCGTGGCCTCATCTCGCGGCTGGCGTTTGTAGGGTGCCATGCCGCGAGCCTCGCGCGAGAAGCGGCGATGGTCGTGCCATGGTCGGTAAGGTCGAGCCAGTGCATGCTGAACGGTCGGTTTGCCGCTCTCGGGATCAATGGTGATTGTGGCGCTGCCCTTTTGCGCAAGGTCGCGCTTGGTGAGCACCACCTGTTTTGAGCCGCGGCAGGCGCGGCTGTTCGCTGTCGCATCGTCGATGACGATCACAGCGGCGTCGCTGCAATGCGCTTTCAGGTCTCCGCCTTCGGGAAGAGACATGATGCTCACGCCGGGCGAATTGTTGATGGTGCAGACGTCATCCTTGCACAGAAAACGGTCTGAGGGCGCAGCCGTTGCCCCCTTGCCATTCTCCGGCTTCACCAAAGTCATTGCGGAAGCCGCGCGTTGCCATTCTTGTGTTGTGAAAGCGTTGGGCCGTGTTCGATTAACGGCGAGCTTCCCTTCTTCGGTTCTCACCGCGATCAATCGGGCATCCTCGGAAATGTAGAGGTCCGGCACCTGCCGCCCCGCAAAAGTAAGCGTCCCGGCAAAAAGAAACGGCAGTGCAAGAAGGCGTAGCCTGGTTGTGGTGAAGCAACCAACCACAAGCGCGATCGTAAAGAGAGTAAGGGTGGAAGCCGGCACGATGCCGACCGCATCCAGTGGTGAGCGCTCCGCCAGCCAGTGCGCCACACCCAACATGAGGTCTAGTCCGAAACCCATCACCATCAAAGGCAGGGCTTCCAAGCCGAGCGGCATCAGGGCGACAGCCAGCACGGCTGGCGGCATCATCAGGATGCCGATGATCGGCATGGTCGCGAGATTTGCCAGAAGCGTGAGGGGTGACACCCGCTGGAAATGATAGGCGCCGAAGATGCTTGTAGCGCTGCCGGCAAGAATGGACGTCGCAACTGATCCACCGATGAGAACGACGAGGTAGCGCAGGACGCGCGCCATCGGCGAGCGCGATGTCGGTGGTGCGTGGCGCCTGGATTTGAGCCGCCACTGCTTCCAACCGGCATAGCCTGCGATCAGCGCAGCCGTTGCCGCAAAGGACATCTGGAAGCTTGGCCCCATCACCTCATGCGGTGTGATCAGGAGGATGATCAGCGCGGCGATGGCGAGATTGCGCATGCTCAGCGCGGCGCGATCAAACAGGATCGCGGCGAGCATGACCGCGACCATCAGAAAACTTCGGTTGGCGGCAACCTGATCGCCGGCGAGCAGGAGGTAGAAACCCGTGCCCGCCAAGGCAACGAAGGCGGCGACCTTCTTGACGGGGTATCGGGCTGAGAAGCCTGGAGACAAAGCAAACAGAGCGCGCATGGAGCCCATGATCGTGGCTGCGGCCAACGCCATATGCAGGCCGGAGATCGACAGGACATGGGCCAGGCCGGTGATGCGTAGATCCTCGTTGACCGCCTCGGGGATGCCAGCGCGCACGCCAGCAATCAGCGCCGCCGCGATCTCGCCGGATGCGCCCGGGATCACCGCCCGGATCTTGTCCGCTATGGTCATGCGCAGGCGCTCGACACTCTGCGCCAAGCTTTGCGACCAGGCTGGTTCAGGACCGCTGTCTGCTCGAACGGGGTTGCGCAGAAAGAAGCCGATCGCGCCCAGCCCATCGAAATAGCTCTGGAACGCGAAGTCATAGCTCCCTGGCCGCACTGGTCCGGATGGCGGCATCAGCCTCACCACACCACGAACCACCTCGCCCGGTAGCAGCTTGTCCGGGACCTGCCGCGCGGTCGCGCGCACACGATCCGGCGCATAGCGAAGGGTCGGTCGCGCTGTCGATAGGACGTCGAGCGTCAGCCGCGTTCGTCCGCTTTCCTGAAGTTCCACCAGCACGACGCGACCAGTGACTTCGGTGGCAATCGGCGAGCCCAGGATCGGGGTTGCCTTGCGTTCGGTCTCGATCTTGGCGGAAGCGACACCTATGAGCAGCGCCACCACGGCCAGACCAATAAGATGCCAGGCGTGATGCCGACGCAGGAGGAACGCGAGCAGCGTTGCGCACAACACCGCAGTCGCCACGAGAACGCCGGACGGCTCGAAAGGCAGAAGGAAATAGGAAACGGCGCCGCCGCCGATCAGCGGGGGCAGGCTCAAGAAGCCAATGCCGCGCGACCATTCCGCCTGCCACGCGCGTTTCCATTCATGCGGTTGAAGCGCCAGCCATCCAAGCAGTCGCCTAACGAGATGCGACCCCGTCCGGCCACGCGCGCGATCTTGCTCTGGCCACGCGTCATCAAACGCGGCCTCATCGTCCTCGCTGACGAAGAAAGCCCGTTCGCTGTGTCCGGACGCAGCCGTACTGATCGTCGCCCCCTTCGATCCCCATATGATGCAAAACTTGCACCTGCCCGCACCTATGCTACACGGGCGCGCGTCCTGTGCCAGCCCGCCTGAGGCTTGGCCAGCGAAATG
>NZ_DAMBUH010000028.1:0-29499 GCF_032053605.1 Tianweitania sp. | reverse complement strand
CGGATCTCCCCATGTCGAAGCCCATTGTCACCCGCTTCGCGCCCTCGCCCACGGGCTATCTGCATATCGGCGGCGCGCGCACGGCATTGTTCAACTGGCTTTATGCCCAGCACACCGGCGGCACGATGCTGCTGCGCATCGAAGACACCGATCGCGAGCGCTCGACCGATGCGGCAACGGCCGCGATTCTCGATGGCTTGAAGTGGCTCGGCCTGACCTGGGAAGGGGAGCCGATCTCTCAGTTCGCGGGCGCCGAGCGTCACCGCGAGGTCGCCGAGGAGCTGGTGGCCAAGGGGGCTGCTTACCGCTGCTATGCCACGCCGGCCGAACTCGACGAAATGCGCGAAAAGGCCAAGGCCGAAGGTCGCCCACCGCGCTACGACGGCCGTTGGCGCGACCGCGATCCGTCCGAGGCCCCTGCCGGTGTGAAGCCCGCGATCCGCATCAAGGCCCCGCGTGAGGGTGAAACCGTTGTCATGGACCGCGTTCAGGGCGAAGTGCGCTTTCCCAACAAGGATCTCGACGATTTCATCATCCTGCGCTCGGATGGCAACCCGACCTACATGCACGCCGTCGTGGTGGACGATCACGACATGGGCGTCACCCATATCATCCGCGGCGACGACCATCTGACCAACGCCGCGCGCCAGACCGTGATCTACCAGGCGATGAACTGGGACGTTCCGGTCATGGCGCATATCCCGCTGATCCACGGTGCGGACGGTGCCAAGCTTTCCAAACGCCACGGCGCGCTCGGCGTCGAAGCCTATCGCGAGATGGGCTACCTGCCAGAAGCGCTGTGCAACTATCTCGCACGCCTGGGCTGGAGCCATGGCGACGACGAGATCATGACCATCGAGGACATGGTCCGCTGGTTCGAGATCGAGGACGTCAACAAGGGTGCGGCGCGCTTCGACTTTGCCAAGCTGGAAGCCGTAAACGGCGTCCATATGCGGCGCATGGATGATGCCGCCCTCACCGCAGCCCTGATTGACACGCTGCCCTACCTGCCGAACGGCGAGGCTACTTTGGCGAAGCTGGATGATAGCAAGCGCGAACAGCTCAGCGCTGCCATGCCGGGCTTGAAAGAACGTGCAAAGACGCTGGTGGAGCTTGCCGACAGCGCCGGCTACCTTTTTGCCGCTCGTCCGCTTCCGCTCGACGAAAAGGCGGCGCAAATCCTTGATGCCGATGCACGCAAGGTGCTGAGCGAGGCGCACGATGCTTTGTTGTCCGTAGAAGACTGGTCGGCGGCATCCGCGGAAGCTGCCGTTCGCGAGGTTGCTGAAAAAGCAGGCTTGAAACTCGGCAAGGTCGCGCAGCCGCTCCGCGCTGCATTGACTGGCCGCAGCACGTCGCCCGGCGTGTTCGATGTACTGGCTGTGCTCGGAAAGCAGGAGTCGCTAGGCCGTCTTTCTGACCAAATCGGTTAGGGTTGGAACAACTCAGTTGCAGTGCACTTATGGCAGTGCAACATTAGATGCCGGAATCCTTGGCACGCCCTGCTGAATACGATAGCACTGCCCTGCCTGCGGGTTTTCGCCACACTTCGGCAATTTTTCCGCCATGGCGTCTTCCAGTAATGAGAAGGACTTTGCGATGACCGACGCGAACGCTGATTTTAGCCTCAACGGTAAATCTATTAATTTGAAGGTCCGAAAGGGCTCGGTCGGGCCGGACGTGGTCGATATCGGCTCCTTGTACAAGGAAACCGGGGCCTTCACCTACGATCCCGGGTTTACTTCAACCGCATCGTGCGAGTCGGAAATCACCTATATTGATGGTGATGAAGGCGTGCTCCTGCATCGCGGCTATCCTATCGAACAGCTGGCAGAACAGGGCGACTTCCTGGAAGTCTGCTATCTGCTTCTTTACGGCGAACTGCCGACGCGCACGCAAAAGGAAGATTTTGACCTGCGCGTGACACGCCACACCATGGTGCATGAGCAGCTTGGCTGGTTCTTCCGCGGCTTCCGCCGCGATGCGCATCCGATGGCCGTCATGTGCGGCGTGGTTGGCGCGCTTTCCGCCTTCTACCACGACTCGACCGACATCTCGGATCCCCAGCAGCGCATGATCGCCTCGATCCGCCTGATCGCAAAAATGCCGACGATCGCGGCGATGGCCTACAAGTACCATGTCGGCCAGCCGTTCGTTTATCCGAAGAACGAGCTGAACTTCGCGGCGAACTTCCTCCATATGTGCTTCGCGGTTCCATGCGAGGACTACAAGGTGAACCCGATCCTGGCGCGCGCCATGGAGCGGATCTTCATCCTGCATGCCGATCACGAGCAGAACGCCTCGACCTCGACCGTGCGCCTTGCCGGTTCCTCGGGTGCCAACCCCTTCGCTTGTATCGCTGCCGGCATTGCCTGCCTGTGGGGTCCGGCGCATGGCGGCGCCAACGAAGCGGCGCTCAACATGCTGGGCGAAATCGGTTCGGTCGACCGCATTCCGGAGTTCATTGCCCGCGCCAAGGACAAGAACGATCCGTTCCGCCTGATGGGCTTCGGTCACCGCGTCTACAAGAACTACGATCCGCGCGCCAAGATCATGCAGAAGACCACGCATGAGGTTCTCGGCGAGCTCGGCATCAAGGACGATCCGCTGTTGGACGTCGCGATGGAGCTCGAAAAGATCGCGCTGACCGACCCGTACTTTATTGAAAAGAAGCTCTACCCGAACATCGACTTCTATTCCGGCATCACGCTGAAGGCGCTCGGCTTCCCGACCACCATGTTCACGGTGCTGTTCGCCGTTGCCCGCACGGTTGGCTGGATCGCGCAGTGGAAGGAAATGATCGAGGATCCGAGCCAGAAGATCGGCCGTCCGCGTCAGCTTTACACCGGCTACACGCAGCGCGATTACACACCGATCGCCAAGCGCTGATCGGCTACGAACACGAAGAAGCCCGGCCTCAACGCCGGGCTTCTTTCGTTATATGGGCAAGATAATCGACCTGGCTCCGCAAGTGTTGGACGCTCCGGCGTCATCTTTCTGACGGATCAAATGATCCGACAGGCGCGCAGCAGCTTTAACAGCCGCAGCACCGCGGGCAGCCGATTGAAGGCGACGTAGACCAGACGTTGTTCCCCGCCATAGATGTCCTTGTGCTGCGATAAAGAGCGGACAGGGTACAAGAAGCGATTGGTGAAGTCGTTCGTATAAAAGAAGCGAAAGCCGCGCCGCGTCACCCAGTTCTTGTTGAACTCCTTGTCTTCTATCAGGTGAAAGGGCGACAGGCCGAGATGCAGGTTGCGGACGCCTTCAGCCTGAAAGGTCTCGATCGCCGCGCGCATCAGCAGATAGCCGGCTAGAGGATCGGTGTCCGGTAACCATCGCCGTGTTGCGGAGAGATAACCGACAACCTGCCCCTGCTCGTAAACCGGATCGAAGAAGGCAAAGCCCTCCGGCTCTCCTCGTGCGTTGAACAGCACGAATTTACGAGCGCCGGGTTCATCGTCGAGCACGACCGGTCGTACGAGGAAGCGCAATTCTCGGCTCTTCGTGGCCTTTGACCGCCGCCAGGCGTCGGATACCGCCTGCAGCTTTTTCGCCATCTCGCCCGCGAGCGGAACTTCGCGCACGGTGTGACCGCTGGCTGCAAAACGGTTTGCGGCCGTTCGAAAGCTACGGCGCGACGGCCCCTTGAACGAGAAGCTGCGGAGGTCGACGACAGTTTCCGACCCGAATGCATTCACGAAGAAGCCGCGCGCGTTGAGCAACGCGGCCGTGGCATGCGAGATCTGCCAGAAGCTGACATCCCGGTACTTGGCCATGAAGGCATCGATCAAGGCGCCGTGGTGATCCGTCGGCGCAACAGGATCGGCGAGCACGAAAGCAGTGCCGCCTACCATCTTGTAGCTGAGGAAGCCATTCTGATCGCCGAAATACAGCAGATCAGGCTGGAACGCGGCGGAGTAGGCCACGGGGAAGCGTCCATGCTGTTCGAGCAGCGCGCGGCGCTTGGATTCGGGATGTGCATTCATCCCGGCGACAGATAGGAAAACCCTGTGCTCGAACAGAGGCAAAACGCAGAAAAAAGCTGCGGCCGCCTTTTACACGAGTTCGACTTCGAGAACCCCTGGCACTGCCTTGATGGCTGACGCCATGCGGGGCTCGATCCGGTATCGGTCCTGCAACTGGACCTCGATCTCGCCCTGCCCGCCATCCTTGACCACGACGAAACTGACTTGGCCCTCACCACGCGTGTTAAGCTGGTTCGACACGATCTGGATGGGAGCGGCATCGCGCACGAAAACGCGTAGTGCCTTCTGCACGCGGCTGGCTTCCTCATCGAGCGACTGTACCGTCTGGATGCGCAGGTTAACACCCTCCGGCCTGTCTTCGGCTGCTACGGTAATGACCAGCGAGGTACCAGGCTCCAGGAAGTCGCGATACTGCGCCAACGCCTCGGAAAACAGCACGGTCTCATATTGTCCCGATGAGTCGGACAGCATGATGATGCCCATCTTGTTGCCGGTGCGAGTGCGCCGCTCCTGCTTGGAAGTCACGGTGCCGGCCAGCCGACCGGCCGTGGCACCCTTCTTCACCGCTGCCTGGAAGTCGCTCCAGTTCTGGACGCGCATCTTTGCGAGAACACTGCGGTATTCATCGAGGGGATGGGCCGAAAGGTAGAAGCCGATGGCCTGGAACTCGCGCTGCAAACGGTCCGCAGGCAACCAGGCATCAGCGGGCGGCAGATAAAGCTTCTCTGGCTGTGCAGCGGCACCGCCGAAGATGTCACCCTGCCCGCTGGCGGCATTTTCCGCGGCGCGTTGGGCCATGCCCATCATGCGCTCGATGCCGGCCATCAGTGCCGAACGGTCATAGCCGAAGCAATCGAAAGCGCCGGCCTGGATCAGGCTTTCGAACACACGCTTTCCGACGATCTTGCAGTCGATGCGGGTGCAGAAATCTTCCAGCGAGGAGAACTGGCCTTCCTTGCGCTTCTCGACGATGTGGTCGACCGCATGTTCGCCAACACCCTTGATGGCTGCCAGCGAATAAAAGATCTTGTTCTCGCCGACTTCGAAGATGCGGTGCGAGGTCTTGACCGAAGGCGGCACGACTTCGATGCCGAGGCGCATCGCATCCTGCCGGAAGTCAGATAGCTTCTCCGTGTTGTTCATGTCGAGCGTCATCGACGCCGCCAGAAACTCCACGGGGTAATGGGCTTTGAGATAGGCGGTCTGGTACGAAACGATCGCATAGGCTGCGGCGTGCGACTTGTTGAAGCCGTAGTCGGCGAACTTGGCGAGCAGGTCGAAGATGAAGTCGGCTTGCGGCTTGGTCAGCCCGTTTTTCACCGCGCCTTCCACGAAGCGCACACGCTGCACCTCCATCTCGGCGCGGATCTTCTTGCCCATAGCGCGACGGAGAAGGTCGGCTTCGCCCAGCGTATAGCCGGACAGAACCTGCGCGATCTGCATGACCTGCTCCTGGTAAACGATGACGCCCTGCGTCTCCTTCACCAGGTGGTCGATCATGGGATGGATGGAGGCGATCTCCTCCTCGCCATGCTTGCGTGCATTGTAGGTCGGGATGTTCTCCATCGGACCCGGGCGATAAAGCGCCACCAGCGCAATGATGTCCTCGATGCGGTCGGGTTTCATGCCGATCAGCGCCTTGCGCATGCCGGCGGATTCCACCTGGAACACCCCGACGACTTCGCCGCGCGACAGCATCTCGTAGGTTTGTCTGTCGTCCAGCGGCAGGCGTGGCAGATCGATGTCGACTCCACGCCGCTTGATCAGGCGCACGGCATTTTCGAGCGTGGTCAGCGTCTTCAGGCCGAGGAAGTCGAACTTCACCAGACCGGCCTGTTCGACATATTTCATGTTGAACTGCGTGACCGGCATGTCCGAGCGGGGATCGCGATACATCGGCACGAGTTCCGACAGTGGCCGATCACCGATCACGATGCCGGCGGCGTGTGTGGACGCGTGGCGGAACAAGCCTTCGAGCTTCTGCGCGATGTCGAGCAGGGTTTGCACGATCGGCTCGCGGTCGATCTCTTCCTGGAAGCGCGGCTCGCCCTCGATCGCCTTGGCCAGCGTCACCGGGTTGGCGGGGTTCGCCGGCACCATCTTGCAGAGACGATCGACCTGGCCATAGGGCATCTGCAGCACTCGGCCGACGTCGCGCAGCACGGCGCGCGCCTGCAGCGTTCCGAAGGTGATAATCTGGCCGACCTGATCGCGGCCATACTTGCCCTGAACGTAACGGATCACCTCTTCACGCCGGTCCTGGCAGAAGTCGATGTCGAAATCGGGCATCGAAACGCGGTCGGGGTTCAAGAAGCGCTCAAACAGCAGTGAAAAACGCAGCGGATCGACGTCCGTGATGGTCAAGGCATAAGCAACCAGCGAGCCCGCGCCTGAACCGCGACCCGGGCCGACCGGAATGTCATGCGCCTTGGCCCACTTGATAAAGTCCGCCACGATCAGGAAGTAGCCGGGAAACTTCATGCGCTCGATAATGCCGAGCTCGAATTCCAGCCGTTCGGAATATTGCTCGGGCGTGTAGCCCGGCGTCATGCCGAAATGCTCGAGGCGGTAGGCCAAACCTTCGCGCGCCTGCCGCTTGAGTTCGTCGGCCTCTGCCCTGACCGCCTCCTCGGCATCTGCCACATCGCCACCCGTAAAGCGCGGCAGAATCGGCTTGCGGTTCTTCGGGTAATAGGAACACCGCATGGCGATCTCGACCGTGGAGTCGATCGCCTCGGGCAGGTCGGCAAAAAGCCGGCACATGTCGGCCTGGCTTTTGAGGTAGTGATCCGGTGTCAGGCGACGGCGGTTATCTTCCGCAACGACCGAGCCTTCCGCGATCGCGACCAGCGCGTCATGCGCATCGTAATCGTCGCGCTTGGGGAAATAGGCTTCGTTGGTCGCTACCAGCGGCAGGTCATGGCTGTAGGCGAGGTCGATCAGCCCTGCCTCGACCTGTCGGCTATAGCCTTGCTGGCGTTGCAGTTCGACATAAAGCCGATCGCCGAAGATCGCCTTCAGCTTCTCCATGCGCGCTTCGGCGAGAGGGCGCTTGTCGGTGGCCAGCATGCAGCCGATCGCCCCCGTGGGGCCGCCGGTCAGGCAGATCACGCCATCCGCCAGCTCCTCCATCCATTCCATGAGGATGTGCGGTGCGACGACGTCCGGATGATTCAGGTAGGAGCGGCTGACGAGCCGCACGAGATTGGCGTAGCCGGCTTCGGTCGCGGCAATCAGGATGACCTGATAGTAGGTCGGGCCGTTTTTGCGCGCCGAGCGTGAGGTGTCCGGCTCCTCGTCATCGAAGCAGACGTCGAGCTGGCAGCCGACGATCGGCTGCACGCCTTCCTTGGTCGCCTTCTGGGCAAATTCCAACGCGCCGAAGAGGTTGTTGGTGTCGGTAATGGCGATGGCCGGCGCGGCATCCTTGACCGCATGGCCGACGATCTTGCCGACCGGCAACGCGCCTTCCAGCAGCGAATAGGCGGAATGCACGCGCAGATGGACGAAGGGACGAGCAGGCGTCTCCGGCAATGCGGCCTTGACCGCCGCTTCGCGCTTTAGCGGATCGCGTGGAAGTTTGTCGCTCATAAGGATTCCGGCTGCCGGCAGGACTCAGATGTCGTGCCGGCATTGTCCGGGATCAAGAGCGCAGGGTCGAGTCAAAACGGCTGGGAAATCACAGCCGCTGCGTCACGCGAACTCCATGATCACGGCATCCACAGCAAGACTGTCGCCGGCCTTGGCGTTGATCTTGGAAATCGTCAGATCGCGCTCGGCCCGCAGCACGTTTTCCATCTTCATCGCCTCGACCACCGCCAGCGTTTCGCCGGCCTTGACCTCTTGACCCTCCTCGACCGAAACCGACACGACCAGGCCAGGCATAGGGCAAAGCAGCATCTTAGACGTGTCCGGCGGCAGCTTCACCGGCATCAGCTTTTCGAGTGCGGCGATGTTGGGCAGCATCACCCTGGCAACCACGGCCTTGCCGTTCCACGCGATGCGGGTGCCGTTCAGAACAGGGCGGATCTGCGCCGAGACCGCCTTCCCCCCGACTTCGCCTTTCCAGACAGCATCGCCCGGCCGCCAGTCGGAAGCGACTGTCACAGGTTTACCGCCGGCAATCGCGAGATCAACTTCGATGGGGCTGGAGATCATGCCTTCAACGATCGAGACATCAAGATATTCGTCGCCGATGCGAACCACCCAGTCCGGCTTCATCGCACCGGAATGCGGCGCCAGGCGACCGACATGGCGGTCGAGGCGATCGCGGCGGAGGAGTTCCACGGCAAGCGCCACGGCTGCGATCACGCGCTGTTCGTTCGCCTCGGGCAGGCTCGGCGCAAAGCCGTCCGGATATTCCTCGGCAATGAAGCCGGTCGAGAGCCGACCTTCGCGCCAGCGCGGGTGCTGCATGAGGGCGGCGAGGAACGGGATGTTGTGCTCGATGCCATCCACCACGAACTCGTCCAAAGCCACAGACATCGCGTCAATCGCTTCGATACGAGTCGGTGCCCAGGTGCAGAGCTTGGCGATCATGGGATCGTAGAACATCGAGATCTCCGATCCCTCTGTCACGCCCGTATCGTTGCGCACGATGACGTCGCCGCTCTCACCCTCTTCCGGCGGCCGGTAGCGGGTGAGACGGCCGATCGAAGGCAGAAAGTTGCGGTAAGGATCTTCGGCATAAAGGCGGCTCTCCACCGCCCAGCCGTTCAGCGTCACGTCATCCTGGCCGATCGTCAACGGCTCGCCGGCTGCGACGCGGATCATCTGCTCCACGAGATCGACGCCGGTCACCAGTTCGGTGACAGGATGCTCGACCTGCAAACGTGTATTCATTTCAAGGAAGTAGAAGTTCTTGTTCTTATCGACGATGAACTCGACCGTGCCGGCACTTTGGTAATCCACCGCCTTGGCGAGCGCGACGGACTGCTCGCCCATCGCGCGGCGGGTTTCTTCATCCAGGAAGGGCGATGGCGCTTCTTCCACGACCTTCTGGTTACGGCGCTGGATCGAGCACTCGCGCTCGCCGAGATAGATGACGTTGCCGTACGCGTCGCCGAGAACCTGGATCTCGATGTGGCGCGGATCGACCACGAACTTCTCGATGAAGATGCGGTCGTCGCCGAACGAGCTTTTCGCCTCGTTGCGCGAGGACTGAAAACCTTCCCGTGTTTCCGCCTCGTTCCAGGCAATGCGCATGCCCTTGCCGCCGCCGCCGGCCGAGGCCTTGATCATCACGGGATAGCCGATCTCGCCGGCAATCTCGACCGCATGATCGGCATCGCGGATTTCGCCGAGATAACCCGGCACCGTGCTGACCTTTGCGGCGTTGGCAAACTTCTTGGACTCGATCTTGTCGCCCATGGCCTTGATGGCCTTCGGCTTCGGACCGATGAAGATGATCCCCTCGGCCTCAAGCGCTTCGCAGAACGATGCGCGTTCGGACAGGAAGCCGTACCCGGGATGCACCGCCTGCGCGCCCGTCTGCGTGCAGGCTTCGATGATCTTTTCAGGCAGGAGATAGCTCTGCGCTGCGGGCGCCGGTCCGATATGCACCGCTTCGTCCGCCATCTCGACATGCATGGCGTCGCGGTCGGCATCCGAATACACCGCGACCGTCTTGATGCCCATCTTGCGTGCGGTCTTGATGACGCGGCAGGCGATCTCGCCGCGATTGGCGATCAGAATCTTATCGAACACTTGCTAGATCCTCCTCAGCCTGCCCCTTTTATGGCCTCCATCACGCTCGTCAAGCAAGCCTAACGAATGTTTGGTCGCCATCAACGCGCTGACCTCTACGGCGAGAACAAAGCCAAGAGCGTTCATCGGGCTTGATCCCGATCCGGAAACCTGAGACCTCTGCCGTCAAGAACCGTTCGGAGATACGCTCATGAAGACCCGCGCCGCCGTCGCCATTGCCGCTGGAAAGCCGCTGGAGATCATGGAAGTCGATCTAGAAGGTCCGCGCGAAGGCGAGGTCCTCGTTGAGATCAAGGCGACCGGCATCTGCCACACGGATGAGTTCACGCTTTCCGGCGCTGACCCAGAAGGCCTGTTTCCTGCCATTCTCGGCCATGAAGGCGCTGGGATCGTGGTGGATGTCGGGCCGGGCGTGACCTCGCTGAAGAAGGGTGACCATGTCATTCCGCTGTACACGCCGGAATGCCGCCAATGCCCGTCCTGCCTGTCGCGCAAGACCAATCTCTGCACCGCGATCCGCTCGACGCAGGGTCAGGGCGTGATGCCGGACGGCACCTCGCGCTTTTCCATCGGCAAGGACAAGATCTTCCATTACATGGGCTGTTCGACCTTCGCGAACCACACGGTTCTGCCGGAGATCGCGCTGGCCAAGGTCAATCCCGACGCGCCCTTCGACAAGATCTGCTACATCGGCTGTGGCGTGACCACCGGCATCGGTGCGGTGATCAACACTGCCAAGGTCGAAATCGGCGCGACTGCGATCGTCTTTGGTCTAGGCGGTATCGGCCTCAACGTCATTCAGGGCCTGCGGCTCGCCAGTGCCGACATGATCATCGGCGTCGATCTCAACAACGACAAGAAGGAATGGGGCGAGCGCTTCGGCATGACGCATTTCGTCAATCCGAAGGAAGTCGATGGCGACATCGTGCCTTACCTCGTCAATCTCACGAAGCGCGGAGCCGACCAGATCGGCGGTGCGGACTACACGTTCGACTGCACGGGCAACGTCAAGGTCATGCGCCAAGCCCTTGAAAGCGCTCATCGTGGCTGGGGTGAATCCATCGTCATCGGCGTTGCCGGCGCGGGTCAGGAAATCTCGACGCGTCCGTTCCAGCTGGTCACCGGCCGCACCTGGAAGGGTACGGCATTCGGCGGCGCACGCGGGCGCACGGACGTGCCGAAGATTGTGGACTGGTACATGGAAGGCAAGATCCAGATCGACCCGATGATCACCCACACGCTGTCGCTGAACGAAATCAACAAGGGCTTCGATCTCATGCATGCCGGTGAAAGCATCCGTTCGGTCGTGGTTTACTGATCATGGCCGAAGTCGTCGCGGTCTGTTCCTCGTCGGAGCACAGCTTCAGCAAGCCGGTCCGCGACGTCATTACCCTTGAAGCGGGATTGGGCGTGGCAGGTGATGCGCATGAGGGCATCACCGTCAAACATCGCTCGCGCGTGGCCAAAGACCCCACGCAGCCGAACCTGCGGCAGGTCCATTTAATCCATGCCGAGCTGTTCGACCTGCTTCGCTCGAAGGGCTACACGGTCGCGCCCGGAGACATGGGTGAGAACGTCACGACAGTCGGTATAGATCTGTTGACCCTGCCGACCGGTACCCGGCTCTCCTTCCAAAGCGGTGCGGAAATCGCACTTACCGGCTTGCGCAATCCGTGCGCGCAGATCGAGCAGCTTGGGCGTGGCCTCACTGCCGCGGTTCTCGAGCGCCACGAGGATGGCAGCCTTGCGCGACTGGCTGGCGTCATGGCGGTCGTGCTTTCAGGCGGAGAGATCCGATCAGGCGACCGGATCACCGTTCAGCATCCAGCCGAGCCGCATCAACCTCTCGAATGTGTGTGATCCTTCTCGCCACACCTCACTTGATGTTGCAGCCGCAGCCGCCACATTGCGGCGCATGAACAAGCTCATCCTGACCACTGCCACGGCCCTTTCCCTGTTCCTTGTCGGCTGCTCCGACGATCAGGCCGCCGAAGCCAACCCACCCGCAAGCGAAACGCCGGCACAGCCAAGTAAGACACAGCAGGCGCTCGACCGGCTGAAGGAAGCCGCCGACCTTGCCGGCGATGCGGCACGCGAAGAAGCCGTGAAGCTACGCAAGCAGGCGCAGGATGCGCTGGAAAACAGCGGTCCTCTCCTGGATCAGGCACGCGATATGGCCAACCAGTTGCGCGGCCGCCTCGACACCTATGCCGATCAGGCAGCCAAGGACCTCGGTGCGGCTGGGCAGGATCTTGAGCGTCGCATCCGCGAAGCTACCGGCACGCCCGTTCCGCCCACCAGCCAGCCTGAGGCGGTGCTTTCGCCGCGTGACAAACTGAATGCAGATACGCGTGCAGCCGCCACGCCGCGTGCCGGTGGGGCAGCTCCGGACTATGTCGGCGTATGGGCACAGTCGCCTGCGGCTTGCGCCAAGATCGATCAACAGGACGCCACCAGCTTCGCGGTGATCACGCCAACCACGATCCGACGCGAGGACAGCGTGTGCAACATGGCCGGTCCCAGCCTGGTCGATGGAAAGGCAACCGTCCAGGCCTCGTGCTTTGCCGACGGCAAGGAGATCGAGGAGGAGATCCGTCTCGAGCTGCCTTCTCAGGAAACACTCAGGATCGCGACGGCGGCTTCCTCGGACAGCGCGGCCCTAACGCGCTGCCACCTCCCGGATTGACCACCAGGCATGACCGAGACTGCATCCACTCAGATCCTCGTCGATGCCGACGCCTGCCCCGTCAAGGATGAGGTTGTCCGCGTGGCGGAGCGCCACGGGCTTGTGGTCACCTTTGTCTCCAATGGCGGCTTGCGACCCTCACGTGACCCCATGATCCGGCACGTCGTCGTGCCGAAGAGTGCCGACGCGGCCGACGACTGGATCGTGGACAACAGCAACGCAGGCGACATCGTCATCACTGCAGATGTGCCCTTGGCAGCGCGCTGCGTGGAACGCGGCGTGCATGTGCTTGGTCCAACCGGTCGCCCTTTCACGCCGGAGTCGATCGGCATGGCGGTGGCGATGCGGGATCTGAAGCAACATCTGCGCGAAACCGGCGAAATCCGCGGCTTCAATCCAGGCTTTTCGGCCAGGGATCGTTCCGCTTTCCTCAGCGCGCTCGATTTGACGGTGCGGCGCGCAGGAAAACGCTAGCAGTCTTGCTGCTATAAGGCACCGATGCTAGCATCGTGATAGCAGAGGAGACTGTCATGCCGAGCATGTTGGTCAGGAACATCCCCAAGGACGTGCTGGAGGCCTTTCAGCGGCGCGCCAAAGCGGCAGGTAAGTCCAGCGAGCAGTTTGCACGAGAGGCGATCCTGGAGCGGGCGGCCATGACGGTCGAGGAAGCTTGGGCGAAGATCGACGCTCAACGCGCGACCATGCCGCCCCTCACCGGCGGTGAGTGGGAAGCGATCTGGACGCAGGCACAACGCGAACGGGACGAAGACGGCGTCAGCGTCAACGGCGCCAATGATCATTGATGCAAGCGTAGCCATCCCGTGGCTGATCGAGACGCCATTCTCTCCGGCAGCACGGGCATTAAGGCCGCTCACGCCGACCGCTCCAAGTCTGCTGATGCTGGAAACCGCAAACGTGCTTCTGAAGTACCAGCGGCAAAGTCACCCAACGTTCGACATCGTCGAGACGATGAAGCTGCTGCGCGTCATCATCCCGAACTTGGTCGACGACCAGCTCCTGCTGCCCTCTGCCATTAAGTTAGCTGAACAAGCCGGACATAAGATATACGACTGCCTGTACCTTGCCCTCGCCTTGCAGACCGCTCAGCCGCTCGCGACGGCAGACAAACGCCTCGCGGTCATTGCTGAAACTCTATCGATCAAAGTTCACCTCATAGAAGCGAACGCATGAAAACCATCTCCACCGCAAAGTCGCACGGCGGCATCCAAGGCGTTTACGCGCATCACTCCACGGCTTGTGCCTGCGAGATGACGTTTGCCGTGTTTGTCCCGCCGAGGTCCGGCACGAAGCCGCTACCGGTGTTGTGGTATCTGTCCGGCCTCACCTGCACGCACCAGAACGTCTTGGACAAGGGCGAGTATCGCCGCCTGGCAGCGGAACTCGGGATGATCATCGTCTGCCCGGATACGAGCCCGCGCGGCCAGACCGTTCCGGATGAGCCTGACAATTGGCAGTTCGGCTGCGGTGCCGGCTTTTACCTCGACGCCACGCAGGCTCCATTCAGCGCCAACTACCGCATGTATACCTATCTCACCGAAGAGCTTCCGGCGCTGATCGCGTCCGAGTTCCCGGTGGACATGGATCGGCAAGGGATCTTCGGCCACTCCATGGGCGGCCATGGCGCCCTCACCCTCGCTCTGAAGAATGCCGGTCGCTTCCGCAGCTGCTCGACTTTCGCGCCGATCGTGCATCCGAGCACAGCCCACTGGTCCACAGACGCTTTCACGAAGTACTTGGGCGAAGATCAGGCCGCCTGGCGCGCTTATGATGCGGTGTCGCTGATCGAGGACGGTAAGCGCTTTCCCGAGTTCCTGGTGGATCAGGGAAGCGCCGACAGCTTCCTCGACAATGGCCTGCAGCCTTGGCTACTGGAAACCGCCTGCAAGGATGCCGGCATCCCGCTTACGCTCAACATGCGGGAGGGCTATGATCACTCCTACCACTTCATCTCTACATTCATGGACGATCACCTCCACTGGCATGCGCAACGGCTTGCTGTTTGAGGACGTGGTCTGATCCCCGGGAACTTGCGGGCTGTGAGGACGTTCAACAAACGACACTCACTGATCCGCTTATAAAGGAGATCGCTATGTTTCGTGGTATCGCGCTTTGGCTGCTGGGAATTCCGATCCCGATCATCATTCTGCTGCTGATCTTCCTGCGCTGAACCACGTTCCTCGCGCATCTGACAAAGGGCTGGCCATGTGCCGGCCCTTTTGCTTTTCGCATCACTGAGCAGGCATGTGAAAGGTTCCTTAACCTTAACCGAGTGTAATCAGGCCACCTCCCTCTGTGATCTCGACAGGTGTCTGGCTCGTGCAAAGCACATCCCAATCGGCCGTACTTGGACGTCGCAAAGAACCGCACACGATCATCATAGCCCGGGGTGAGTCGATCCGGCACTTCACGATCCGCCCGTGGGTTGCCGCGCTTCTCGGTTGCTGCCTTGCAGTCGTTGCGATGGGTTATCTTCTCGCTACCAGCTATCTCGTTCTTCGCGACGATCTTATAGGTGCAAGCGTCGCGCGGCAGGCTCGCATGCAGCAAGCTTACGAGGATCGCATCTCCGCCCTACGCGCGCAGGTCGATCGCATCACCAGCCGTCAACTTCTCGATCAGCAATTGATGGAAAAGAAGGTCGGCGAGCTGATCGAACGGCAAACGACACTCACCGAGCGACAGGGCGTGATCGCCCCTATTCTGGAGCGTGCCGGTGCACTGCCTGCTCCCGAAAAACCGGAGTCTGCGCTCAAAAAAGCGGAGCTGGGGACGGTTTCGCCGAAAAAATCCGGCTTCAAAGCCTCGCAAATTGCCGCTTTATGGAAGACCCGCACCGAAAATCTGAACAAAACGCCGGCCGAACAGGCTGATCTGACGTTCCTGACCATCACCAAGTCGCTGCGCAGCATCGAGGACGATCAGCTCAAGCGGTTGGAAAGCCTTGCCGAGGATGCGTACCAGACAGCCGACACCATTTCGGAAGCGCTGGCGTCAGCCGGGCTTGAGATCGACGTCGATTACGGCAAAGCGGATGTCGGCGGCCCGTTGGTGGTGCTCGACAAGTCTCAGGTGTTCGACGCAAGGGTGCGCGAACTGGATGCCGCCTTGCGCATGCTGGACACTGTAAAGGGCCAAGCGCGCGGGCTGCCAATATCCAACCCGGCGCCGGGCCGTCCGGTCTCCTCCAGCTTCGGCGTCCGGCGCGATCCCATCATCGGCACGGCGGCGCTGCACTCCGGGATGGATTTTCGTGCCGGGATCGGCACCGCGATTCGGGCTACAGCGTCCGGTACGGTGGTCAGCGCGGGTTGGGCCGGCGGTTATGGCCGGATGGTGGAAGTCGATCATGGCAAGGGCTTCACCACGCGCTACGCCCATATGAGCGAAATTCTGGTCACGCCGGGCGACACGATCGAGCGCGGCACTATCGTCGGAAAAACCGGCAGTTCCGGTCGCTCGACCGGGCCCCACCTTCACTACGAAGTGCGCAAGAATGGAACGGCGCTCGACCCGCTGCGCTTCATCAAGGCCGGCAAGCAGGTTCAGTCTTTCCTCTAACGAAAATGGCGGACGAAGCCGCCATTTTGAGGTTTCGAAAACGAATGCCCGATCAGTCGATGTCGGCGACCGGCTCTGCGGCTCCGCCATTGATCTTGGCCGAAAGCGACGCTTCCATGAAGTCGTCGAGTTCGCCGTCCAGCACATCGGACGGGCTGGTGCTTTCGTGCCCGGTGCGAAGATCCTTCACGAGCTGATAGGGCTGCAAGACGTAAGACCGGATCTGGTGGCCCCAGCCAATCTCGGTCTTGGACGACTCAGTCGCGTTTGCTGCCGCCTCCCGCTTCTTCAGCTCTTCTTCGTACAAACGCGAGCGCAGCATTTCCCACGCCTTGGCACGGTTCTGGTGCTGCGAACGGCCAGCCTGACAGGCTACGGCGATGCCAGTTGCCAGATGGGTGATGCGAACGGCCGAGTCGGTCGTATTGACGTGCTGACCACCTGCGCCGGATGAGCGGTAAGTATCGATGCGGACATCCGATTCGCTGACCTGGATCTCAATCGAATCGTCGATGACCGGATAGACCCACACGCTGGCGAACGACGTATGGCGGCGCGCGTTGCTGTCATAGGGCGAAATGCGCACCAGACGATGAACGCCCGACTCGGTCTTAGCCCAGCCGAAGGCATTGTGCCCCTTGATCATGAGGGTAACCGACTTGATGCCGGCTTCTTCGCCGTCATGCAGTTCGAGGATCTCGACCTTGAAGCCACGGCGCTCAGCCCAGCGCGTATACATGCGCATGAGAATGGACGCCCAGTCCTGGCTCTCGGTACCGCCGGCGCCCGAATGCACTTCGAGATAGGTGTCGTTGGCATCCGCCTCGCCCGACAGAAGTGTCTCAATCTGACGCGCTGCGATCTCGCCCTTCAGCGATCGGATGGCGGCTTCGGCTTCTTCGATAACTGAGCTGTCGCCCTCTTCTTCGCCGAGCTCGATCAGGCCGATATTGTCTTCCAGACCCTGGCTGAGGCTACGCACAGCCTTGATGCTGTCGTCGAGCGACTGGCGCTCGCGCATCAGCTTCTGCGCTTCCTGAGGATCATTCCACAGCGCCGGATCTTCGGCGCGCATGTTGAGGTAGTCTAAACGCTTGAGGCCCTGATCCCAGTCAAAGATGCCTCCTCAGCAGGCCAATGCCCTGCTTGATTTCGTCGACAATCGATTGCGTTTCCGCACGCATGAAGTTCCACCTGCAAATCGTTCGGGGATGATTGCGCCGGACCATAGGGAGGCGTCCGGCGCCTGTAAAGAAAAAGGCGCGCCGGTTACGCGACGCGCCTGCTTCCAGCGAGGTCGTGCCGGCTCAGTAAAGGCCGCCGGCACCCGATGTGATGGCGCGATTGGCCGATGGCGAGATGGTTTCACGCGACTGCTCCGCGCCGCTCTCATCCATGCCGATGACCCAGTAGCTGTCGGCGGGGCCGGTGCCGGGCTTGAACGCTTCCATGATCGTGCCCTGCTGGCCCTCTGCCGCACGCATGCCGGTCTTACGGTCGATGGCAATCAGCTTCATGCCTTCCGGTACGCGGAAGTCGACGATCGGCGTGTCTTTCAAAGCCTCGGCCATGAACTCCTTGAAGATCGGAGCCGACAAGCCGCTGCCGGTGGCGCCTTTGCCCATTGGGCGCGGGTTGTCGTAGCCCATGTAAAGGCCGACCACGAGATCAGGCGAATAGCCAACGAACCAGGCGTCGCGTTCATCATTGGTGGTGCCGGTCTTACCTGCCAGCGGCCGTCCGAGTTCGGCGATCGTCGTGGCCGTACCACGCTGGATCACACCTTCCATCATCGAGGTGATCTGATAGGCCGTCATCGGATCGAGGACCTGCTCGGAATTGTCGATGATCGTCGGCTCAGGCTGATTGTCCCACTGCTGCGCGTTGCAGTTCTCGCAGGTGCGCTCTTCGTGGCGGAAGATGGTGCGGCCGTAGCGATCCTGAACCCGGTCGATCAGCGATGGCTTGATCGACTTGCCGCCGTTTGCCATCACAGAATAGGCCGAAACCATGCGCATGACGGTGGTTTCGCCCGAGCCGAGCGAATTCGAAATATGCGGCGCCATCTTGTCGTAAACGCCGAAGCGTTCGGCATATTCGGCCACAAGTTCCATGCCCATGTCGTTGGCCAGACGAACCGTCATCAGGTTGCGCGACTTCTCGATGCCGGTGCGCAGCGTCGAAGGACCGCCTGAACCACCGCCATAGTTCTTCGGCTCCCAAACGGAGTTGCCGACCTTGATGCTGATCGGACCATCCATCACCACGGACGCCGGGGTGTAACCATTGTCCAAGGCAGCCGCGTAAAGGATCGGCTTGAAGGATGATCCCGGCTGACGCATCGCCTGCGTGGCACGGTTGAACACGGAGTTTGAGTAGGAGAACCCGCCCACCATGGCCAGCACGCGGCCGGTATGCGGATCCATGGCGACCATGCCGCCCTCGATCTGCGGCGGTTGGCGGAGGATCAGGTTCTTGGTGTCGCCTCCCTTGGGCTCGACAAACACGACATCGCCGGGGCCAACAACATCGGCCGGCGACTTTGCCGTCACACGCTTGCCATTGGCGACATGGCGCATCGCCCACTTCATGTCGGCTGCTGAAACGAAGCCCTCGTTGCGCTCAGCCTTCAGATCGCCCGAGACTTCACGGCCGGGCTTCAAGCCGACAGTCAGCCCATCCTTACCGGCCTTCAGCACGACTGCAAGCTGCCATTCCGGAACGTCGTCCAGACCTTTGACTTCGCCCAGTGGCTTGCCCCAGTCGCCTGCGACATCGATCGACGTCACAGGGCCCCGATAGCCGCGAAGCGTATCGTACTTGATAAGGCCATGCTGCAAGGCGCCGCGCGCCATGCGCTGCATGGTCGGATCAAGCGTGGTGCGCACCGAAAGACCGCCTTCGTACAGCGTGTCCTCACCATATTTGGCGATGATCTGGCGGCGCACTTCTTCGGTAAAATATTCGCCTGCGAAGATGTAAGTGCCGCCGCGTCGCGGCTTGACGCCGAGGTCGGTTGCCTTGGCCTTGTCGCCTTCTTCGCGCGAAACGTAGCCGTTCTCGACCATCTGGTCGATGACCCAGTTGCGGCGTTCGAGCGCGCGCTCGGTGTGGCGGAAGGGATGGTAGTTGGTCGGACCCTTCGGCAAAGCAGCGAGATAAGCGGCATCCGCGACGGTCAGCTCGTTCACCGACTTGTCGAAATAAGTCAGCGCTGCACCGGCGATGCCATATGAACCGAGACCGAAGAAGATCTCGTTGAGATAGAGTTCGAGAATGCGATCCTTCGAATAAGCCTGCTCGATGCGGAAGGACAGCACGGCTTCCTTCACCTTGCGCTCCATCGTCTGCTCATTCGTCAGCAGGAAGTTCTTGGCGACCTGCTGCGTGATGGTGGAGCCACCTTGCGTCGGTCCTCCCTTCATCGCCACGAGCACGGCACGGCCGACGCCTTCGATGTCGATGCCCGGGTGCGTGTAAAAATTCTTGTCTTCTGCCGACAGGAACGCTGCCTTGACACGATCGGGGATAGCCTGGATCGGCAGGTAAAGGCGACGCTGGCGCGCAAACTCAGCCATCAGCGCACCGTCAGATGCGTGAACGCGCGTGGTTACGGGTGGCTCATATTTCGCGAGCACCTCGTAATCCGGCAGATCCTTGGCGAGGTTCGTGATGTAGAGGGCGACGCCTCCGGCCGCCAGCAAAGCCAGCGCTACGCCTACACCAAAGAAGTAGCCGATCAGCCTAATCATTCCCACTCCAGTCCAAGGATACCGCGAAGCGCGTCGGCGAAAGCCGAGCAGAATCGTGCGACGCAACACTCGGTGTGGCGATTAACCCGGCCGATATGGGCAAAATACGGCAAACTCGTTCTTGCCGCTGCCTTCTCGGATTAATCGAAACGGTGTGCTTTCGCGGCAACCCTATATCATAGGCTGGCTAGGAATCTAACCTCTGCTACCGATGCGCGGTCCTGCAAACTGCACAACGGCATCCACGATGCCCTTGGCAGCCTTGGAACGCCACTCGCTGTCCAGCAGGTGCTTCTCGTCGCTCTCGTTCGAGAGGTAGCCGAGTTCGATCAGCACGGACGGCACGTCCGGCGCGCGCAGAACCCGGAAACCAGCCATGCGGTGGGGATTGTTGATCATTGTCACCGACTGCTTCAATTCCCCGACCAGGGTCTTCGCAAAGCTCATCGAAAAGGAGTGCGTCTCGCGTCGGATGAGGTCGACCAGGATGTCGGCGATCTGATGATCCTCGTCCTCGATCTTGATGCCCGCAAGCTGGTCGGACAGGTTTTCGCGCGTGGCCAAGGCGGCCGATGCAGCATCCGAAGCGCGATCAGAAACCGTGTAGACCGTCGCGCCGCTGATCCCCTTCAGGCGGATCGTGTCGGCGTGGATGGAGATGAACAGGTCGGCATTCTTTTCGCGAGCAAAGCGAACGCGCTCGTCGAGCCGCAGGAACTGGTCACCATCGCGGGTCAGGATGATGTCGAGATCGCCGACCTTCGCCAGCTGGTCTCGAAGCTCCCTGGAGAATGCGAGCGTGATGTCCTTTTCCACCGTGCCGGACAGGCCATTTGCACCGCCATCGATGCCGCCATGTCCGGGGTCGATCACGACGGTGAACCGCTTTTCAGCCTTCTGCGCCGTCTGTCCTTCAGCGTTCTTCGGCAGCGACGGTGTGGTCGATCCGGTTGATGTCGCTTGTTCAGCCAGAGCGGCATCGAAAAGCTGCTCCGACGCTGCTTCGAGATCGAGCACCATTCGGTTGCCGGCCTTTTCTTCATTGGCCAGCATGTTGAAGTCGACGATCTTGAACGGACCCTTGGCGCTCACCACGATCCGCGACATGCCCTCGCCGATCGGACCATATTTGATGCCGGTGATGAGACCGCGGGGCTTCAAGGCCTTCTCGTCAAAACGGAAACGGGCTTCCGGCAGATCGATCACGAGGCGGTGCGGCGAGCGCAGCAGCATCAGCTTGGGCTCGGCTTCGACATCGAGGCTGAACAGCATGCGTGTTTTCAGCGAATCGCCGGCGATTGCGAGGTCGCGCAGTTCCAGCGGCTTGGCAGTAGCCGGCTGCGCAATCGACAGCGCCAACCCCAGTCCCAAAGCAAGGACTGCGCTGGTGAGAGTTGTCCAGACACCCTCGAAAATGCGGAAGTTCATACGCCCCTCGTCGCCTGCCGCAGGTTAGGCCAGAGCCCTCGTTGAGCCTGAAAACGGCACCTTTGAGGCTGGCTTTGACCCATCGATAGTTAAGCACAGGTAATCGACGATGGTTAAGCGAGCGTTGCCGCTCGAGCGATGCGTGCCCATATGAAACAGGTCGGCGAAAAAGGTTGCTTTAGGACAACCCAAATCATACAAGCGAGACTGGGTGACAGCAATGTCGGTCCTGTTTTGGACCTGATGGTAGCTAGGTTCGCGTGCCGTACACGCTTCCGTCGTACGCCGTGAGCCACGCCGCAAGGCGGGCAACAGGCGTCGTTTTTGCCCCAACGTATTTCGGCTCGGCATCTCAAATTTTATGAGGCCGGGTTTGAGGAAAACGGCCGGATTTTTCTGCGCCGGCTCATTTGAGCGAACAAGCTGGTCCGGCGCCCTGCCGGGCTCGATTTAATCTTTTCGCGAGGAACGCGATTGGTCAGCGCATATCAGGTCCCCTCCAATCGAAACCGCGCCGCGTTGGCTGCGGTTGGAGCCGACCATGCGCACCGGTTGTGGATCGCGGACGTGACAATATCCGGCACACGCGTGCCGTCCAGCCAGGAAGATCCGCCTTTGATGGCGTCCCGGTGGCCGGTTGCCGGGGAGATCTTTGATTATGCCCAACAAGATGCTGATAGACGCCTCCCACCCGGAGGAAACACGGGTCGTCGTTACCCGCGGTAATCGGATCGAAGAATTCGATTTCGAATCGCAGGACAAGAAACAGCTTCGCGGAAACATCTACCTCGCCCGCGTGACGCGGGTGGAGCCGTCGCTTCAGGCGGCTTTCGTGGAATATGGCGGCAACCGCCACGGCTTCCTCGCTTTCAGTGAAATCCATCCCGACTACTACCAGATCCCGCTGGCCGATCGTCAGGCGCTGCTGCGCGCAGATGCTGAAGCGGCTGAAGCCGAGGAACAGGAAGAAGAAGAGGAACGCTCCGGCGGACGTCGCCGTCGCGGCCGCAACGGCAAAAACCGTCATCGCGAAGACGATCGCAAATCCGCTTCCTCGGAAGGCGCAAGGGGCGAAACCGCAGAGGGCGAGTCGAACGGATCGAACGAGACGCTCGCCGAGATCGAGCCGTTTGAGAGCGCGTCCTTCCTGTCGAATTCCTTCAGCTCGGCCGCGCTAGCGGAAGCGGAGGAGAACGCCGCAGCTGAAGAGCGCGATGCTGTCGAAACCGGCGACGCGCCTGCTGCCTTGCAGGAAGACGCATCTGCCGACCAAGAAGGCGGTAATTCGTCGGAAGAAGACGACCAGAACCACGACGAGCCATCGAAGGATGGTTCCGGATCGGCCATGCCGGCTGTCATCGAAGGCGAAGTCATCTCGGAAGAGCTGACGGAAACGTCCAGCTCGGAAGCAGACGACCGTGAGCCCGAAGCACTCGGCAACGCGGAGAGCGACGAACCGGCTTCCGACGACGCCGAGCAGGATCACGAGGATCCGGCGGATGAAGTCGAGTCCGTCGGCGCCGAAGATGCGATCGAGGAAGCGCAGCCGCGTCGCCGCGCCAATCGCCGTCAGTACAAGATCCAGGAAGTCATCAAGCGCCGTCAGATCCTGCTGGTGCAGGTCGTCAAGGAAGAGCGCGGCAACAAGGGTGCTGCACTCACCACCTATCTGTCGCTGGCTGGCCGCTATTCCGTGCTGATGCCGAATACCGCTCGTGGCGGTGGTATCTCGCGCAAGATCACCAACATCCAAGACCGCAAGCGTCTGAAGGATGTCGTCAAGGAGCTCGAAGTTCCGCAGGGCATGGGCGTGATCCTGCGCACGGCCGGTGAAAGCCGCACGAAGGCCGAGATCCGCCGCGACTACGAATATCTGATGCGCATGTGGGAGAATGTCCGCACGCTGACGCTGCAGTCCACGGCCCCTGCCCTCGTTTACGAGGAAGGCTCGCTGATCAAGCGGTCGGTGCGCGACCTCTACAACAAGGATATCGACGAAATTCAGGTGGCCGGCGAGCAGGGTTATCGCGAGGCCAAGGACTTCATGCGCATGCTGATGCCGAGCCACGCCAAGGTGGTTCAGCCCTATCGCGACACCGTGCAGATCTTTGCCCGCAATGGCATCGAGGCGCAGTTGGATCGCATGCTGCAGCCGCAGGTGAACCTGAAGTCGGGCGGTTACATCATCATCAACCAGACCGAAGCGCTGGTTGCGATCGACGTGAACTCCGGCCGCTCCACCAAGGAGCATTCGATCGAAGACACCGCGCTCCAGACCAATCTGGAAGCAGCCGATGAGGTCGCGCGCCAGCTCCGTCTGCGCGATCTTGCCGGGTTGATCGTGGTCGACTTCATCGACATGGAGGAGAACCGCAACAACCGGGCCGTCGAGAAGCGCATGAAAGATGCGCTGAAGAACGACCGTGCCCGCATTCAGGTCGGCCGGATCTCGCATTTCGGCCTGCTGGAAATGTCGCGTCAGCGCATTCGCGCCAGCGTGCTGGAATCCACGACGCAGACCTGCCCGCATTGCGGCGGTACTGGCCATATCCGTTCCGAGTCATCGGTCGGATTGCATGTGATCCGCGGCATCGAGGAGTATCTCCTCAAGGACAACCGTTCGCACATTACGGTTCGTACGCCGGTTTCCACCGCGCTCTACGTGCTCAACCACAAGCGTTCGACGCTGGTGGAGATGGAAAAGCGTTTCGGCGTCACCATCTCGATCGAGGCGGATGAAACGCTGGGCACGCAGCATTATGCGATCACTCGCGGCGCGGCCGTCGAGAACCCGGTGATCATTGCACCGCCGAGCTACGAGCCGGTTGTCGATGAGCTCGACGACGAGCCAATGCAGCCTTTCGACGACGAGCTCGACGATGAGATTGTCGAGACCGAGGCGGAAAGCCAGGACGAAAGCGAAGCGAAGGAAGGTGAGCGCGACAGCGATCGCAAGCGCAAGCGCCGTCGGCGCCGTCGTGGTGGACGCGATCGCGATGCCGAGCACGTCGTGACGCCTGCCGTTACCGGCGATCATGGCCTGGCTTCCAACGCCGATGAAGCGCCGGCTGCCGATGAGGATGCGGAGATCGGTGCTGAGCCTGTTGAGCCCGATGCGGAAGCTGAAGGTGACAACAAGAAGCGTCGTCGCGGCAAGCGCGGCGGTCGCCGCAATCGTCGTGAAGACGGCGAGACAGGCGACGAAGCCGTCGCAGCGCAGGATGGTGACGAGGCTGAAACGGCCGCCGCACCGGATGCCGAGCAGGCCGACCTCGCAGAGGTGACGGCCGAAGCCGCTGCCGGGATCCATCCGGAAGGCGAGATTCCAGCTGCCGAGGAAATCGCGCCAGAGTCGACGCAGGAAACCGCGGAAACGCAGCCTCTTGCAGTCGATTTGCCGACGGAACAGGCTGCAGCAGAAGCCTTGACGGGCGACGCGGTTGCCGCTCCTGAGGAGGCCCCCGCTCCCGCTAAGCGTCCGCGCGCACGCCGTAGCAGGAAGGCAATTGCGGCTGAAGAAGCAGCGGCACCCGCCGAAAGCACCTCTGAAAACGTGGTTTCCGAGGCGCAACCTTCGGAAGCGGCTGCTGCGCCGGAACAGGCGCCGGAACTGCAATCCGCTGCATCTGCAGAACAGGCTGAACCGGACGCTGCACCTCAAGCGGAAGAGTTGACGGAGGAGCCCGTTCGTCGGTCGCGCCGACGGACAACTGGGTCGGACGAGCAGGCTGAACCTGTTGTGACTTCGACCGGTTCGAGCGAGGCTACGGAAGAAGCGCCGGCGCCGCGCAAGGGCGGCTGGTGGCAGCGCAAGAGCTTTTTCTAAGCAATCTCCGACGCGGAACGCGTGTTTCGCAGCACAGAAACAGCGAGTGGCCGGGGCATTTCCCGGCCATTCGACTATATGGGGTACTTCTAGCGATAGATGACGAAGCCGCTGCGATACATCGGCCAAGGGTCGTAGCGAAGCGTTTCGCGTCGTGCATCACGACGGTCGAGTTCCAGTCGCTGGAGGCACTCGGCAAAAGCATCGTTGCGCTTGGTGAAGCCATAGGAGCGGCACTCCGCTTCGTCACGAGCGCGACGTTCCTCGGGCGTGATTGTCTGGCAGCCGGCGGCGACAAGAGCCAGACCCAGCATCATCCATATACCCTTGCGCATCGCCATCTCCCACATTCGCTTAAGCATGATCTGGGGAGATCCCGCGGCTCAGGCAAGTGCGGGGATCAGCTTCGCTCAGAGAGCCAGCGTTCGATGCGGGTCGTGGCCTCGATCATTTCGTCCATGCTTCCGGCATAGGAGAATCGCATGGTGCGGTGTCCCTCGCCGGTATCGAAATCGATGCCAGGCGTGGCGGCGACATGGGCCTGCGCGAGCATCGCTCTGGCGAAATCCATGCTGTCATTGGTGTGACGCGACACGTCGCAATAGGCGTAGAACGCACCATCCGGTGGGGCAGCGATGCCGAAGCCGAGTTCAGGCAGTCGCTTGAGCAGATAGGTGCGGTTAGCTTCGTAGCGCGACTTGATCGGCTCCAGAACCTCCTGCGCCGTCAAGGCCGCAACGGCTGCGATCTGTGACAACTCAGGGGCGGAGATATAAAGACTTTGCCCGATCCGCTCGATCGGCCGCACCAGATGTTCAGGCAGAACCATCCAGCCGATGCGCCAGCCGGTCATGCAATAGTATTTGGAAAACGAGTTGATAACGGTGACGTTGGGATCGAAGGCGAGAGCCGTCACATCGGGGCCGGTATAACAAAGCCCATGATAGATCTCGTCCGAGATCGTCGAGATCCCCAGCTCCGCTGCCGTTTGAACCAAGTCGCGCAGCGCATCTGCTGGGATTACGGCGCCGGTTGGATTAGCCGGGCTTGCGAAAAGCAGACCGTCGAGGCGGCTCTCGGCATGGACGGCACGCAGACGCTCGGCCGTAAGATAAGGCTCGTGGCCGAGCGAAATCTCGGTGACTTCAAGCCCCAATGCGCGAAGAATGTTGCGATAGGCCGGATAGCCGGGCGCAGTGATGGCTACGCGATCACCGGGATCGAACATTGCCAGAAATGCAAGGTTGAAGCCGGCTGACGAGCCGGTGGTGACGGCGATGCGTTCCACCGGAACAGACACGCCGTAATGATTGGCATAATGCCGGCTGAGGCCTTCACGCAGGCTCCGCAGACCCAGCGCGTCGGTGTAGCCGATGCGCCCATCCTTCAACGCACGCGCTGCGGCTTCCCGCACGATCTCCGGTGCTGGATCGGACGGCTGACCGACGGCCAAGGAGATAACGGAGATTCCGGCCCCGCGCAGACGATTCGCTCCCGCCAGAATATCCATGGCATGGAAGGGCTCCACGGCGCTGCGAAGCGATGGCGAGCGGGTGAAAGGCTTTGGCGACTCGATCATGGCGCCGCACAATTGCCGAAATGGTATGAGGATCACAAGTTCACGAGTAACCGCAGCGTGTTTTTCTTTCCCCCGCATCCTTCGTTACCAGCATCGATCATGATCCGAGCCAGTCTGCAGCGATTGAAGTCTTCCAAGCGCGGTGCCATCGCAGGCCTTCTCGGCGCTGCGCTGGTTCTTCCGGGCATTGCGCCTGCGGCCGCCCAGAGCCGCAATGTGCCGATCGTGCGCGACGCCGAAATCGAGGCACTGGTCGCCGAGTATGCCAAGCCGATCCTCAAGGCAGCCGGGCTAGGAAACTCCGGCATTCGCATCGTTCTGGTCAATGATCCGAGCTTCAACGCCTTTGTGGCCGGCAATCGGATCTTCGTGAATACCGGCGCCTTGATGACGGCGGAAACGCCCAACGAGATCATCGGCGTTCTTGCCCACGAATCCGGCCACATTGCAGGCGGCCACCAGCAGCGTTTGCGTGATCAGATCGCGCGCGCGCAAACGGCGGCCGTGGTCGCCGGCATCCTCGGCATGGGCGCAGCTGTGGGTGGCGCGGTGTCGGGAACAAACGGGCTCGGCCAAGCCGGCATGGGCGTTGCCATGGGCAGTTCCGAAGTGGCCCGCCGCAGCGTACTTGGCTACCAGCGTACGGAAGAGATTACCGCCGACCGTTCCGCCATCCGCTACCTCGAAGCGACCGGACAGTCGGGCAAGGGCATGCTATCGACGTTCCAGCGCTTCCAGAATGCTTTGGCGCTCGCGGGTACGCGTGTCGATCCTTACCAGATCAGCCACCCGATGCCGCGTGATCGCATCGCCAACCTGACCGAACTCGCGCAATCCAGCCCTTATTTCAACCAGGTGGACGCTCCGGAACTGCAGCAGCGGCATGACCGCATGCGCGCAAAGATTGCCGCTTACACGCGCGACCAGGGTGCTGCGGGCCGCTTGTTCAAGGGCGACCGCAACAACCCGGCGACGGCTTATGGCGACGCCTTCACGACCTTTCTTTATGGCAGCCCCGCCAACGCGTTGCAGAAGGTCGACGCGCTGATCAAGACGATGCCGAAGAACCCGTATCTGCATGAGCTTCGCGGCGAAGTGCTGATGCGCGCCAACCGGCCGGGCGAGGCAGCGACGGCATTCGCAACCGCCGTCAAGCTCGATCCCAATCGCTCCGGCATTCTGCAGGTCGCCTACGGGCAGGCGCTTCTGGCGACCGGCAAGCCGGACGCCTTGAAGCAGGCAACAACTGCCTTGCAGCAGGGTCTCGACCGCGACCGCGAATATATCAACGGCTACAAGTTCTTGGCACAGGCCTATGGCCAGACCGGCGCGATCGGTGAAGCCGAATTAGCTACGGCCGAGGGCCACTATTATTCCGGCAACTACAAAGACGCGATGATCTTTGCCGCACGTGCGCAACAGCGGCTGAAGCGAGGATCGCCCGGCTGGGTCCGTGCGCAGGACATCATCTCTTCGCGGACCAAGCTGAAGAATTAGTGGCTCGCTCCGCACCATAGATCGTGAAGGCTCAAACTATGCAGAAGATCATTCTGGGACTAACCGGCACCGTGATGGCGCTCGCCTTGCTTGGCGGCGGCTATGCGGCCGGTCGGGTTCATGCGTTTTCGACGGGAGAGCCTGCCCCGGTTGTGGCGCAGGTGGACAACCGCGCGCAGACCGAATCGATCATCAGGGATTACCTGCTTTCCAATCCCGAAATCCTGGTGGAAGTTCAGACTGCCTTGAACGCGCGCGATCAGGAAGCGCAGCAGAAGCAGCAGGCGGACGTTCTTAAGAGCGAAAAGGCCGCGATCTACCAGTCGGCCAATGATGCGATCATCGGCAATCCCAAAGCGACCAAGACGGTGGTCGAGTTCTTCGATTACAATTGCGGCTACTGCAAACATGCGCTGGCCGACATGCAGGCCATGGTGCAGGACGATCCGGACCTGCGCTTCGTGATGAAGGAATTCCCCATCCTTGGCCCGGATTCACAGCAGGCCCATATGGTTGCCGCCGCCTTCAAGCGCGTAGCACCTGAGAAATATGCCGAGTTCCACATGCGCCTTCTCGGCGGCAGCGGTCGCGCCGGGGAGGCCTCGGCCCTGCGTGTGGCCAGCAGCATGGGCGTCGAAGAGGCAACCTTGCGAGAGGCCATGAAGGACCCGGCCATCATCGAAGAGTTCACGCGGACCTTCGAGCTCGCCAACAAGCTCTCCATCAGCGGAACGCCGGCTTATGTTATCGGCAACGAAGTGGTTTCGGGCGCAATCGGCGCCGATGCGCTGAAGAGCAAGGTCGAAGCGGCAACGGCGATCAACTAAGCCATCGCTCTTGAACGGGAAAAAGCCCTGATCGCTCTTTTCGATCGCGGTGCGGGCCCTTATAGAGGGCGCGGTTGTGCCTGCAAACGCGGGCGCCGGGAAACGTGATGTCGAAGCCGATCTTTGTTCTCAACGGTCCGAACCTCAACATGCTGGGCAAGCGCGAGCCCGGCATCTATGGCGGCAAGAGCCTGGGTGCGATCGAGGCGGATTGCAGCGCCGAGGCGCAGGCGCTCGGCCTCGTCATCGACTTTCGGCAAACCAACCATGAAGGCGTTCTGGTCGACTGGATCCAGGAAGCCGGCGACACTGCCGCCGGCATCGTGATCAATCCGGGCGCTTACAGCCACACTTCCATCGCCATCCATGATGCGCTCCGCTCGATCGGTGCGCTTCCGGTGGTGGAGGTCCATCTTTCCAACATCCATGCCCGCGAAGCCTTCCGTCACACTTCCATGGTGTCGCCGGTTGCCCTGGGCGTAATCTGCGGTCTCGGACCGATCGGCTATCTGCTGGCGCTCAGAGCCCTGGCGGCACGGTCATGAGCGACGCAGAGACTATGACAAAGGACACAACGGACATGGCGAACCAGCCAAACGGCATCGATCAGCAACTCATCCGCGATCTCGC